>JBAWFQ010000225.1:0-7836 GCA_049592035.1 Terriglobales bacterium | reverse complement strand
AGAGTGCTGAAAAACTAAGTTTCGTATCAGGGTATCGCTTTAGCGATACCGCAAGTCGTTTGAAATCAGATGCCCCTTTAGGGGCCGGACATCGGAATTCGACTTTTTCAGCAAACTCTTTAGCCGCAGAGGTAACTCTTTCTGCTTCGGAACTAGTTTTTTCGCAGCTTGTCAGTAGGCATTGTCAGTGGGCAGTGCCTACTACCTCTATATTCATGATGTCCGCGGACGAAGCCGATGGAACTGCGTGGGAGGTATCCGCGCCGCTCGATCCTGCAACGCTTTTCATCGCCGCTGGGTTCGTCACAAACAGGAGTGAGCAACTGCACAGCGGGGATTTGCGGTTTTGTCGTAGCGTAGCTGCGGGGGCTGACCCCTTTCGGTTACCAGAGTGAGGTCGAGCCCTTCTAATTGTTGCAAAAGCCTGAAAAAGGTCTAGAATTCAACAACCTAGCATCAGGCTTGCATCTTTTTGCCGGTTCAGTTCATCCAAAGTTGAGTGGAACTCACTCAAGGGAGAACTATGAGCGATCCTATTCCCGAGATCACTTCTTACGAAACTAGCGAGCGGTCGCTGCCCATTTTGCCGGTGCGCGACACCGTTCTGTTCCCTCACGCAGTTCTGCCTCTGACCGTCGGCCGCGAAAGCTCCGTGCAACTGATCAATTCGCTGGGCGACGACAAAACCATCGTCGTCGTGGCGCAGCGCGAGGCACGTGTCGACTCGCCGCAGCCTACGGATCTGTACACCATCGGCACGCTGGCGGTCGTGCACAAGGTCGTGAAGATGCCGAATCAGAGCCTCTTCGTTTTTGCCGAAGGCCTGGAGCGCGTGCGGCTGGCCGATTTCGCGCAGCTTTCGCCCTTCATGCGCGCACGTGTCACCACCATTCCAGAACTGATTCCGCCCAAGGATTCCGAAATTGAAGCGCTGCAGCGCAACGTGCTGACTTTGTTCCAGCAGATCGTGGCCGGTTCTCCGACGCTCTCCGACGAGCTCTCTACCGTGGCCATGAACATCGAAGAGCCGGGACGCCTGGTCGATTTCATCGCCTCTTCCCTCCCGTCGCTCTCGACTGCCGATAAACAGGAAACGCTGGAGACCACCGACGTCCGCATTCGTCTGGAAAAAATCAATCAGCATCTGGCCAAGGAACTCGAAGTGCAGCAACTGCGCAACAAGATCCAGTCCGAAGTACAGGATCGGGTGCAACAGACGCAGCGCGAATATTACTTGCGCGAGCAGATGAAGGCCATCCAGAAAGAACTGGGCGAGCAGGATGAAGGCCAGCGCGATACCGAGGAACTGAAGCAAAAGATCGAATCGGCCGGCATGCCCGACGACGTAAAAAAAGAAGCGCTGAAGGAACTCGGGCGCTTGATGCGCATGTCGCCGATGGCGGCCGATTATTCGGTGACGCGCAATTACATCGAGTGGCTCGCCGTCCTGCCGTGGGCGAAAACTTCCGGCGGAGAAATTGAAATCCCGAAGGCCAAAGAAATTCTCGACGCCGACCACTACGACTTGCAAAAAGTAAAAGACCGCATCCTCGACTACCTTTCGGTGCGGCGCTTAAAGCCCAGCATGAAGGGCCCGATTCTCTGCTTCGTCGGCCCTCCCGGAGTAGGCAAAACTTCGCTCGGCAAATCGATCGCCCGCGCGCTAGGGCGCAAATTCACGCGTCTCTCGCTAGGCGGCGTGCACGACGAAGCCGAAATCCGCGGCCATCGCCGCACTTACATCGGAGCCTTGCCCGGCCAGATCATTCAGGGCATTCGCCGCGCCGAGACAAAAGATCCCGTCTTCATGCTCGACGAAATCGACAAAGTTGGACGCGACTTCCGCGGCGATCCCGCGTCAGCGCTGCTCGAAGCGCTCGATCCCGAGCAGAACGCGACCTTCCGTGACAACTATCTGGATGTGACTTTCGATCTCTCGAAAGTCCTGTTCATCACCACCGCCAACATGCTCGATCCCATCGCCGAGCCGCTGCGCGACCGCATGGAGATCATCGAACTGCAGGGCTACACCGAAGAAGAAAAAATTCACATCGCCTTCCAGTACCTGATCCCGCGGCAGATCGAGGAAAACGGAATCACCAAAGAGCAGATCGAATTTCCCGAAGAGGCGGTCAGCAACATCATCCGTCATTACACGCGCGAGGCGGGCGTGCGCAACTTGGAGCGCACCATCGGCACCATCTGCCGCAAGCAGGCGCGCCGTATCGCCGAAGGCAAGACTGGCAAGCTGGTTATTACCAAGGAGATCATCCAGGAATTTCTGGGCGGCATCAAAGTCCGCAGCGAAGGCGAAATTGCCGAGCGCACCAAGCGCGCCGGCGTGGTAGTCGGCCTAGCGTGGACGCCCTCGGGCGGCGACGTGCTCTTCGTCGAAGCCAACCAGATGAAAGGCAAAGGTGGACTCACCATCACCGGCCAGATTCAGGACGTGATGCGCGAATCCATGCAAGCCGGACTAAGCTGGGTGCGTTCGAACGCCAAGCAGTTGGGCATTGACGAAGAATTTTTCGCCAACCACGACATCCACATTCACGTGCCCGCGGGCGCGATTCCGAAAGACGGTCCTTCGGCCGGCGTCACCATCGTGACCGCGCTCGTATCATTACTGACTGGTAAACAGGTGCGTCCGCTGACCGCGATGACCGGCGAGATCACGCTGAGCGGCAACGTGCTGCCGGTCGGCGGCATTAAAGAAAAAGTTCTAGCCGCCAAACGCGCCGGTGTGCATGACGTGATCCTGCCCGCCGACAACCAAACCAATCTCGAGGAAGATCTGACCCCCGAGCAGTTGGTGGGATTGACCGCGCATTACGTGAAGACCATAGAAGAGGTGCTCGAGTTCGCGCTGCCAACGACGCCGCACCAGGAACTGCAAGACGCAGAAGAGCGCGAGAAAGTGCTCAGCACGTAAGACAGCCCTCGGCTGTCAGCTCTCAGTCACCCTATCCAAATTTGTCATCCTGAGCGGAACATGGACTTCACGAAGTGAAGTCCATGCGGAGTCGAAGGACCCTACACCCCACTCAACCAGTCGGGTGCCCCACTCATCGCGTTCTGTGCGATGAGTGGGATTCCACCGCCGCAAGCAGCTTGGAATTTTTCCTAGAAGGCAAGATGCGCCCCGCTCGCCCTTTCCTGTCGACGATTTTCAGCAGCCGTCTTTCTTGCCGAACGCCAGTACACCGATGTCGGTCAGGCCAAAATAATTGAAGACGCCCTTGCCGATTTTGCCGTTGCTGGCGCGAGCGCTGAACACCTGGAAGTCACAACAGTCGCCCTCGCCCGACGGATAGGTGAAAGTTACAGTGATGAGCCCATTGACGACTGTGAAATAGCCGCCATACGGGTTCTGCTGGCCGTTCAGCACGGCCTCGCCGCTGTGCGGAAAGCCGCCGCTGCCATCGTCGGTCAGAGTTATGCAGTCCGTGCCATTGTCGCGCTGCGATCCGCTCACAGTCGCCGGCCAATTGCCGGTGTAGCTCTGTGCCGTAGCAGCGCTCTGTGCCATGGCAGCGCTGGCCGTGAGTGCGAAGGCTGCAACCGTAAACGCCGCTACGATGAATCTAATGTGCCTGGTCATTTTCCTACTCCCCATGAGAGTCATAAGTTTCGTGCGCCATGAACATAGCGAAGGAAGACTCAGCCAGTTGTCATGAAAATGTAAAACCATTGTAAAAAGTTCCGACGCCGAAAAAAAACTTTCCGAGTTGGAGCAGTCGGGTGCCCCACTCATCGCGTTTTGTGCGATGAGTGGGATTCCACCGCCGCCAGCAGCTTGGGATTTTCTTTCGAAGGCGGGGGTGCGCCCCTTCTCGCGCTTTTCGAGAAGGGGCCTCCCGCGAATCTCTCCCGATCACAACTCACTCCTGCGCTTATAGTCCTCCCGCAGCTGCTTCATCGCCGGCAGCAACGGATCCGGGCCACCGTGGAACATCGCCTCCGACATGGCGCCCTTGCGAATCGTCCCCATCTTTTCCAGGCCGTCTATCAGTGCAACTTTTTCCATGGGGCACATGGCGTCATGGCACTCCTGCGCCGACGGCGGACGACCCAGCGAACTCCAATCCACTTCCTTCGCTCTCGACGTGTCCTCAAGATCGTGTCCCGGGCCATTGGCCGACCACTGAGTCATGCCCAGTGGCGTCTCGGCCGCCTTCTCCGGTTCCACCACCACCTGCGTCGGTTTGGCTTTTTCCGCCTGCATCGTCTTCAGGTTGCTGGAGGCGATCTGCAGCGCGTAGAGCAGCAGGCTGGCGTCTTTGCGCTCGATTCTCCGCGCGAGCAGCAGTTGCACCACTTGCCGGATCACGGTTTGAATCGAATACGCGTCCTCGAACACCGGCAGCCAAAGCTGGCTATCGGAATATCGTTCTCCGTCGATGTATAGTTCCACCGTCTTGGGCTGGTTCTTCTCGTGGTAGTAACACAGTTCTTTGTCCTTGACCGCTGGAGATCCGCACTGCGTGCCATTGGTTTTGATATGCCGGCAACGTCGGATTTCAATTGGATAAATCGCCATAACTCCCACCCCGCATCACAAAATAAGTCGCAAAACAAAAAAAACGCGGCCGGGTGCCACACGCCTCGCGGTTTTCGAGACGTGGGAACTCCGCCGCGCTGATTTTCTTCGTTATTTAATCTCTATATCTATTATTTCAAATTAGGAGGGGTAAACGGACACGTTTCAGAGAAATATATCTGCCATCAAGTGAGTAAGTTAGACCGAAAAGCCCTCTTGAAGCCTCTTGACAACATTCCCGGGTGCGGGTGCCCCACTCATTCGCGTTCTTTGCGAATGAGTGGGTTTCGGCACAATCCAACTGTATCCGGATCACAGCAACACTCTAACCCGTGTGACTATTCTGACGAGGTGACCAAGCGCCTCCATCGCTACTACAACACGCACGATCTGCACTTCATCACCTGCAGTTGCTTCCACCGCCAACCACAACTGGACACGCCCGAACGCCGCGATCTTTTCCTGAGCATCCTGGAAGAAGCGCGCCAGAAATATTGTTTCGTCGTCCACGGATATGTAGTCATGCCCGAGCACTTTCATCTGCTCATCACCGAACCGGAAGTAGGCGATCCCTCGGTAGTAATGAAAGTCCTGAAAGAAAGGTTCACGAAGAAGCTAAGAGCCAAGCGTGTAAAGGACGAGGGTGCCCCACTCATCGCGGAGGGTGCCCCACTCATCGCGCCCTTTGCGATGAGTGGGATTCCGCGTGGGACTTCCCGTCCCGAACCGCCGAAGATCTGGCAGAAACGCTTCTACGATTTCAATGTGTGGACGGAACAGAAACACATCGAGAAGCTGCGTTACATACACCGCAACCCGGTGCAGCGGGGATTGGTAGAAAACCCGAGCAGTGGAAGTGGAGCAGTTTCCGAGCCTATCTCTTCGGAGAAACTGGACCGGTGCGCGCGAACTTTCAAGAGTGGGCGCTGGAAATCAAGAATCGTCCTGCCCAGAGTTTCGGCGGCGTCGGAAACCCACTCATTCGCCGGGGGTGCGCCCCTTCTCGCGCTTTTCGAGAAGGGGCCCTCCTTCCTACCGCGCGGATCGATCACACTCGTCTATGGCCCCTAACTCGCACATTCTAAAATACTTTACGTCTAAGTCCTTTAGAATCAAAGACCGTCCCAAATTTTCCTCCTAAGTCTTTGACTCCAAAAGACCGAGAGAGGAGGGGATACGCAGCAAACCCACCTTAATACCCTAAAAGCAAAGAAGTAAAAAAACGGAAAGAACGCCAGCCAAACCGGTTTTTTACTGAGACCTGAGAGCTGACAGCTGACAGCTGCCCTCAAAGAGACGACAATAGTTCCCGCAACAATAAGGAGCTGAGTTGGAAGCCAGTCCTGTTCTGAAACCCGATCCGAAGCCTGCAAGCCCAAAGCCGAAACTTGGCCTTCGCGCCTGGATGGAACGCGTGTTAGTCGAATGCGATCGCGCGGCTGACGGTTTCGACGCCGAAGCAGTGCACGATCTTCGAGTAGCGCTCCGCCGCTGCCGCTCTCTCGCCGATGGATTGATGGCCATCGATCCCAATTCTTCCTGGAAAGACATGAAGAAGTCAGGGAAGAAACTCTTTCAGGCGCTCGGCGAACTGCGCGACATGCAGGTGATGCAGGAATGGATCGAGAAGCTTTCCGTTCCCTCTTCAGCCGCGGAAGACGCCGCAAGCCACACCTCTAACGAACAGCCAGGTGATCCGGTCGCGACCAGGCTGCTCCATCACGTGCACGCGCGCGAAGCGGAATGCAAGCAGCATGCGTTCAAGGATCTGAATCAGTTTGACCGCAAGCAATGGCGTCAATGGAGCCGAAGCCTGCCCAGGCGCGCCGCGCGAGTGCGTCCAGGAAGCGTCGTCTATCTGCATCTGGCGCTCGAGAAGTGGACAGCCGCTTACGAGTTGCACAAGCGCGCTCTGCGGACCCGCTCGCAGGTCAGTTGGCACGCGCTGCGCATCGGCATCAAGCGCTTTCGTTACACGGTGGAGAATTTCCTCCCGCATCAGCATGAGCTTTGGGGTGACGACCTGAAAGAGCTGCAGGATCTGTTGGGCGAAGTCCACGATCTGGATGTGCTGTGGACAACCGCAGTGGGAGTAATGGCGTTTCCGGATGTGGAAAGTCAGCGACTTTGGCGCGAGAAGTTAAATGCCGAGCGCAGCAAGCGCATCGAGCGTTATCGCGACAAGATGGTAGGACGAGAGTCGCTCTGGCGCGTCTGGCGAGCGGAATTGCCTTCAGGCCCGCAACTGCGCGCGGCCGCGTTGAGTCGGCTTCGCGTGTGGGCGGGATTTCTGGATCCCGACTTTGCGCATTCCCAGCGCGTGACCCAGTTGTCGCTGCTTTTGTACGACGGATTGCGCGAAGCGGGTCTGCTGACAACCGACGCGGGAGCGCCGAATCTGGACCACAATCTGAATCGGAATACAATCCCCAATTCGGAGTATGACCCGCGAGCAGTGCTGCAGGCAGCTGCGATGATGCATGATGTGGGAAAATCCAAAGGTTCGGAAAACCATCAGAAGGCTTCGTATCGCATGATTCGCGGGCTGACGCGACCCTTGGGTTGGAGCGCGAGGGAACTGGAACTCGCGGCCGTAGTAGCGCGATATCACCGTGGAGCGCTGCCGCATCCGCGGGGAAAAACCCTGCAAACGCTGGAATTGCAGGATCGTCCGACCGCCATGGAGTTGGCCGGAATTCTCCGCCTGGCGAACGCGCTGGACTTGCGCGGCGAGCAGCGTGGGAATCATCGCGATGGGCACAAACGCAGCAGAAACGAAAAGGTAAACGTCAGCGGACCGCGGCTTGAGGTTGGGTTGCAGGACCGCTCCGTGGTGTTGCAGGTGATTGGATACTCGCCGCTGGACCGTTCGGCGGAAGAGATCGCGGCAGCGAGGCATCTTTTGGAAACCGTCCTTCGGCGTCCGGTGCTGGTGCGAACGTTGCGTAGTTCCACGGCGAGCAAGTCCACAGGACACACGCGGATAGCTGGACGACCCGTCTTAGTGTGAGCGGCGAACCATGGACGACTGCAACTTTTTCGTGCACGTTCTCATGCCTTGGAGTATCTTTAGCAGTTCAACCGTACTTCGTAATTCGGAGGTGTGTGTTGAAGAACGGAAGGTCGAAAAGAAGCGCGCTGAAAACGATTTCTCTCGTATTTCTCGGATTGCTGTTTTTTGGGTTCGCATTGTGGGCGCAAACCAAGCCGCCCGCATCCGAATATAAGATTCCCCCCGAAGCTGCCGCCAAAGCCAATCCCGTGAAGCCCACGGCGGAGTCGCTCGCCAAGGGCAA
>JBAWFQ010000224.1:0-19408 GCA_049592035.1 Terriglobales bacterium | reverse complement strand
CTCTAAGGCCGAGAGTATATATCAAGTCGAAGGGGAAACCAACGGTGTTTGCGCCTTTGTTTCCATCCATTTGCGGCCCGCCGGCGCGGAAAAATAGAACGTCCGGCGGCCTCTGCCAAAGAAATGTGGACCTTTTTCGGCGGCTTCTTCGCGTTACTAGATAGAGGCCGAGTTGGAATCGTGGGAACGGAAGGCAGCCAGTCAAACATCAAGGTCGCGATCAAAGTTCGCGATCCCGGCAACGGCGCTCAATAACGACTAACAGAAAAAAGGAGAATCTATGAAACGCGCAAGACAGGAGAGGTGTCCTATGAAACCGATTCGCGTGGTGATGCTTTCAACTTTGATGCTGTTGCTGTGCGGTTTGCTAAGCCAAGCGCAGGATCCTGGTCCGCTAATAAAAGGAGGCACGACGGACTTCATTCCGTTGTGGAAGAGTGACACCACGCTGACCAGTTCGAAGCTGTTTCAGAGTACGGCGGGCGATGTAGGGGTGGGGACGACATCTCCAGCCGCGACCCTCGATGTCGATGGCACGATCAACGCCGCGACCGCCTACAACCTGGCAGGCGGAGTCTTTGCGTTAGGCAACGGCTCGAGGGGAAATGCGTTCCTCGGCTTCGCAGGGAACTCCACGACGACAGGCACCGACAACACCGCCACCGGGGCGGGGGCGCTTGAAGACAACACCACGGGCTCCGCCAACAATGCGTACGGTCAGGCTGCGCTCGTCAACACCAACACCGGCAGCGACAACGCGGCCTTCGGTACGAACGCGCTCTTCAACAACACCACGGGCGCCGAGAACACGGCCGTCGGCGACGATGCACTCGAAGCCACCAACGGCAGCGAGTTAACCTGCGTGGGCTTCGACTGCAGCGCGGGAGAGGATGTCCAAAACGGTACCGCCATCGGCGCCCATGCTATGGTCACCGTGAGCGATGCCGTGGTGCTGGGCAGCGTTGCCGGGGTGAATGGCGCCGTTGCCACCGCCAGGGTCGGCATCGGAACGACCGAACCCACCAACCTGCTCACTCTGGGTCGGGGCTTTGGCCCCTCCATAGCCGACGGTTGGGCCACCTACAGCTCTCGTCGCTGGAAGACCAACATCCAAACCCTGCACGGCGCTTTGGAAAAGGTCGAGCGGCTCCGCGGCGTCTCCTACGACCTGAAGGCGAATGGCCAGCACGAAGTCGGCGTCATTGCCGAGGAAGTGGGAGCAGTCGTGCCGGAATTGGTCACCTATGAGGCGAACGGGAAAGACGCTCGTGGAGTGGACTACAGCCGGCTGACGGCGCTGTTGATCGAAGCTACCAAAGAGCAGCAGGCGTTGATCCGCCACCAGCAAAAGCTGATTCGCGCTCAACAGGCGGAGATCCGGGTGGCGCAGACGCAGAATGCAGCCCAGCAGATGCAGATCTCGCAGCTCGCATCGCAGGTTCAGACCATTCAAGTGTCGTTGTCATCGGGTCGGCCGGGAGGCTTTGAGGTCCGCACAGCAAGCGTCCGAGCCACTCCGCTTCACTAATCTCTGAGGGGGCGGGTCTGAACCTGCCCCTTTTTTCCTGACTGCAATTATGCCGATGAGCGAAGACTTTCTTACGCAACGGCGCGATGACTGCGGCGAGTCTTTAGTACGTCTAGTGGACGCTCATGGTATCCCGCGATCGCACAAGCATTTCGTTCGGGACGACCGGCAAACCGGAGATTGTCCCAGGCCAGAAGTCCTCTTCTGGGGAGTTGGCCGGTCACAATCCACGTCACAACGAAATCAGGGTACAGTGAAATTGGTTCTAAGTGATTGAGAGAATGGAGCCGACGATCAGACTTGAACTGATGACCTGCCGATTACGAATCGGCTGCTCTACCAACTGAGCTACGTCGGCCTGCTTTTGATTCTAAAACCCGCTTGCGATTCCTGCAATCGGGCCACGCACTCGAACGTAATAGTCATCCGCGCAGAAGCGCCGTTTTTCGCGACGTATCGTGAGCTGTTGAACGGTTGGATGATGAACGGCGGCGGCTCGGCCCCGTGCAAGCGCTGCCGGACTATGCGGCCTGCGCCAGCGCCTGGTAGTCCTCATCGGATTGCGAGGGCAGCAGCACCCACAGCGTGTAGACTCCGAGTGCCGTACCGACCGGAACGCTGAGCAGCGCGATGAAGCCCACTACCAGGGCAACCGTGCGCGCCCAATCCTCCCGCCGCAGCAAGCCCCAACCCGCAAAGAAGCCGGCGGCCGCTTTCGTCAGGATCAACCACCCAATGACGCTGAGCAGCGGCCGCAGCCAGACGGTGACCTCAGGCGGTGGACCATTCGGAATATGAATGACGCGTCCGAAGACCGTTTGCGCGATCACAATCGCAGCCACTCCTGCGAACACGTGCAAGGCCGAGTATGCCATCCACAAAATACCCAGCAGCCGAACATGCTCGCGAACCCGGCTGCGCCGCAGTTCGACGAGTGCAAGCGCAGGTTTGCCGCAGCGTGCGCACCGCGGCTCTCCCGATTGCAGCTGCGCCCCACATTGATTGCAAAACATTGCCTGGCCTCCTGGATTACAAACTCGACGATTACAAACTCGACAACAAATCCCGCTCTGTGGGTAATACGGACGCAAGCAGTCAAGAGTTTCAAAACAGTTCTCATTTCCCAGTGAACAGTTCCCAGCGAACACGGGACGTCGTTGGGCCAACTGAGAGCTGCGAGCCGAAAGCTGCCTTCCAAAACGAAAAGGCCACCCGGCAACTTGGGCGGCCTTTTCTTTCAAGGGAGAATAGTTCCAACGGAGGTTTCATCCATCAGAACTTTCTGCGGGAATCTTATGAGTCTTAAAACCGCAGTGTCAAGCAAAATCTACGACTTAAATAGTCTTATTTTCAATAACTTACAGAATACGTCCACAAGTCGGCAAACCGGACCAAAATGCCATGAAAGCCCTAGGTTTTGAGGCTAACGACCTTCGATTGAGTCACTTAGCGCTCGCGGCGCACCGGACGGGGATGGTCTTCCAAATGCAATGAGATGATTTCCATCGCCTCCCGCCGGTCGAACACCGAGTCGGGAAAAAAGCGTTTTACCAGCAGTCGCAAGCCACCAAACGCGATGCCGGCGACCAGCGCCAGGCCCACTACAATTCCGCAAAGCACAATGGCGTTGAACAGAAAATTCGCCAGATTATCTTTCTTGCTGACGTAGGTATTTTCATTCCACGTGACATCGGCTTCGTAGCTGATCGACGACATCAATGAGCGCGCTTCGCTTTTGGAAAGAGGTCCCGCCGCAATCACCACGATCGGACCTGTGCGGGCATCGAAGAACGGGCCCACGTCAACGATAGACGCTACCCCCGGTTGCTGCTGCGTAATTTGATGCGAGGCGTCGATCTGGTGCAGCCGTTCCGTTGCAATCTGCGGCGTAGGATATTCGATGAGCATCAGCGTGGCATCGCCCGCGGCAGCGGCATACGTGCCCAGCACAACTTCCGCGCCCGACTTGAAATCCACCATCGAAGCCGGCAGCGGCGACCCAATCCGATTGAGCGCGATCGGGCCCAGGATATATTTCGTAGTGTTCTTCTCCAGATTGCCATCGCCACTCCGCGCAGATATCGCTTTAGGCAGATACCCAGGCAGCGGCGGTGGCTTGTTCTTGCCGCCGCCCGCCTGCGGAAGCAGTCCAGCCAGTTGCCGCAATTGCGATGCCGACATTACGCTCATTCGGTCGAAGGCCGCATCCACCAGTACATTCCCCTGATAGAACAGCACGCGGTTATTCAGAAAAGCGCCTTGCCCGCCAATGGTTTCCTGCTCCATGTCGGGAGAATAGTAGTAGGTGAAAGCGCCGTAAGCGCCGCTGACGTCTTCAAATACGGCGGCTCGGATCGTGAGATTGCGCCCATCGTCGCGAGTGTAGGCTGCCTTCTCCAAGCGCACGAAGCCGTACTCCTTCAAAACCGCAGCATTTGCGGCATCGGCGGCCGCAGGGTCGTCGCTCCGCGAAATGTCGCCCTTGGCCTGCCACCCGGAAAACTCAGTAGGAAGCACTGGAGCGGCGACGTTAGCGGGAGAACCCGAGTTTGGAGAAACGGAGATCTGCTTAGGCGGGTCCGCAGCAAAGACCGCGGCACAAATAGCAAAAAATATGAGAAGCACGCAACCCTGTCGCAGGAATTTCATTCGAAAAAGGCGCACCGATACTATGAGATTAGACTACCGGCAGGCGAGGAAAGTTTCCACCCGCGGCTCTGGTGGAGGGACGGGTGCGTGGTGGTGCAGTTTGAAAATTGCCATCCCTCAGCGGCTAAAGCCGGCACTGAAAATAAGGCGTTTATCGCAGCGGTAAACCGCTGCGCCACCCAAAAGCAAGACCAAAAGCGAGTTTTTCAGCAAACTGTAAAGCCGCGATTGATTTTACGGCACTTACGGCGCGGCTGAAGCCGCGCCCTTTCAAAACAAATTCAAACTGAGTCACTACCGAAAGTTCAATAAATTCTGCCTTGAAGGGCACAGCGGCTAAACTTAACCGGATGCGACCGTGAGGGTCAGCAGGAGCACAGTGAAAATGGCTTGGAAGCGCCAGATGCGAATGTTCATGAATTTTTGGCCGCCGTTTCTAGGAGCGGGAATTCGAGTAAAACGGCAAACCGAGGACTGGACCTAGATCGACTTAGATCTGAAGCTCCTTTGGTGGAACCGGAATTATGTAGGCACCCACTACGGAGGCTCGCTCTACTCCATGGCCGACCCGTTTTTCATGGTCATGCTGATCGAGAATTTAGGCAAGGACTACATTGTCTGGGACAAATCGGCAAGCATCCGCTTCAAGAAACCTGGGCGCGGAACAGTATCCGCCGGTTTCCGCTTGTCACAAGAGCAGATCGGTGAAATCAAGCAAGCGCTGAATTCGCAGGAAAAAATCGAGCGCGTGTTTACGGTTGAGGTGAAAGACGAATCGGGCAATGTCATTGCTCAGATCGAGAAGTTGTTGCACATCCGAAGAAAAGACAAAACTTCAAGCTGAGCCAAGGCCGGCGGCAGTGGTGCAGTTTGGGAATTGCCGTCCCTCAGCGACTGAAGCCGGCACTGAAAATAATGCGTTGATCGCAGCGGTAAACCGCTGCGCCACCCAAAAGCAAAAACAAAAGCGAGTTTTTGCAGCAAACTGTAAAGCCGCAATGAAAATGCGATGCTTGCGGCACGGCTGAAACCGTGCCC
Organism: Terriglobales bacterium; assembly: GCA_049592035.1. Lineage (GTDB taxonomy): Bacteria > Acidobacteriota > Terriglobia > Terriglobales > Acidobacteriaceae > Acidiflorens. The sequence continues at coordinate 14,193 of JBAWFQ010000224.1, read as the reverse complement.
TTTCTAAGCCGCTTCAAACTGCACCACTACCCAAGGCCGGCGGCAGTTGGGGTAGGCGATTCTATTTCTTCATCAGGCTGGGTTCTATTGCCCTTCAGGTTTGTCGATCTTACTCGCCACCTTCACGCCGCTCAATCCGTTGACGTACTTGGAGACGCCGCGGTAAAGCGATTCGGCAATGCGCTGGCGATGCTCGGAGGTCTCCAGTTTGCGCTCGTCGGTCGGGTTCGACACAAACGAAATTTCGGCCAGAATCGATGGCATATTCGCGCCAATCAGCACGATGAAGGGCGCCTTCTTGATCCCGCGATTACGGATGCCCGCGTTGTTCAGGGCCAGTCCTCCGTAGAGCGATTCCTGCACGTCGCCGGCAAACTCGCGCGATTCTTCAATCTTCTCTTTCAGGGCAATCTTTTTCACCAGATCCTGCAGCTCGTAAATCGATTTTTCCGAGACCGCGTTTTCGCGCGCTGCAACTTCAAGCGCTTCGGGAGACGAGGTGAAATTCAAGTAATAGGTTTCGACACCGCGAGCATCCGCATCGCGGCTCGAGTTGGCATGAATCGAGATGAACAAATCCGCCCGCTCCCGATTCGCAATCGCAGTGCGGGTTTCAAGCGGAATAAAAGTATCGTCCTGCCGCGTATAAATGACTTCGGCGCCCAGACGAGATTCCAGCAGCCGTCCCAGGCGCTTGGCCACATCCAGCACCACATCTTTTTCGAGCAGCCCGTTAGGACCAATGGTTCCCGTATCGTGTCCACCGTGACCGGCATCAATCACAATCTTCCCGATCTTGAGGCCGAGCACGCGAGTTAAAGACCGGTCCCCCGCAGCCGTGGGGCGCGCCTCGCGGGACGTTTCATGAGATTCGAGGCTCGCCTCTGAATGGAGATCCGCAGTGTCCGGAGCGGATGCCGAAGCCGCCGATCGCGACTTCTTCCGCCGCGACGCAGACGGCAAAGACAAAGACGAAGGCTCTTGCCGCGAGGCCACCGTAGCCGGAGCCGTATCCTTAGCCTCCTCCCCGGAGTCCGCGTCCGCCGCAACAATTGTCTTCGGGATCCGGCGGGTCGTTCCATGGTTGGGATCTTTGACCTCGACCGTAGTCTTGGTTACTCCATTGCCGCGTGCAGCTTTCCCGGACTTGGGCGGAGTAGATTCCGCGCTGGCATCTTCGGGTGGCAAATCGGTTTCGACCAGTCCGTGTTTCCCAGAGTTGTCGGCATTCGTCCTCGCTTGCGTGGGAACGGCTTGCGTGGGGGCGGGCGCCTCGCCCGTCCTGCCCGGCGGCAACGCCCGGCTCTCCACCGCGCTGGAGTCGTCATCCGCGTCCGAAGAAGCGGCATCCATTTCCGGCGCGGATTGAACAGCGGCGCCAGCTGCGCCCGCCGTCATCCGCTTTTCTTTCCCCTTAACATCCTTGCCATGAACATCAATGATGAGCCGGTACGGGTCGGGCAACAGGAATGCGTCGTAGCTCGCCAGGTTGTCCACTTCGAGCACAATGCGCGTGCGCCCCGGCTGAAACTCCGCTACCCGAATTTTTTTCAGGAAGCCATCGTCGACGTCGAAAGTTTTCCCCACCAGCGTCGAAGCCAGTTTGGTACCGCGCAGATCGAAAAATATGCGATCCGGGTTGGAGATCCGCTGCGACCCGAACTTCACTTCCTGCTCCACGTCAATGGCGACACGAGTGTAATCAGGGGTGGACCAGTGGCGAACCCCGGTGACGCGCGGCAACCCGCTGCGGCGAACGTTGGCGGCATTCGCGGAGTCGCCCGCGTCCTGGGAAGGGAAGTCTCCGCTGGTACCGCTGTTAGCAGAGTTGTTAGCAGAGTTGTTACCGGCGCTGTTACCGGAATTGGATCGTTGCTTGCGCGCCGTCTTCTGCGCCGGGTGTTCCATCTCCTCCGCTGCGGCATCGATTTCCTTCACCGCGGCGCGGGCATCGTCGGCCAGCCGGTTGCGCGGGTAGCGATGCACAAAATCCGTGAAGGTCGTTCGCGCCTCCTCGGGATCGTTGAGATCGTCCTTATAGATCTCGCCAATCGTAAACAGCGCATCGAAGCGGTACTTGCTGCCAGGATATTGTTTGCGCAAAAAGCGGTACTCGTCGATCGCGCCACGCAGAATCTTGTTATCGTCAAAGCGCCGTCCCATCTCAACCATGAGCTCGGCAGTCGCCACCACGCTGGGATCCGCTTTCGACGAAGCCGGAGCGCTAAAGTAAACGCGCCGGTAAGAATCGATCACCCGCTGATATTCGCGCCGAGTCCGCTCACCCAAGGGACGCCCGTTCAAAGCCTCCCGCATGCGGTCAGCTTTGGCAAATTGCTGACGAGCCCAGGCATCGTTGTAATGGACGTTGTGATGAACGCGAGCCGATGCCGAAACCAGTGGCAACAGCACGAGGAACAACGCGACGCCAAAGCGAAAGGCGCGACAGCCTGGAGTGAGGCCCGTGCGAGTTAGGGTCGTAGAAGCCTGGGTCTGCACTAAATCCTGCTATCTAAAAGCGCTGTCATCCTGAGCGAAGCGAAGGACCTATGTACCAAGCTCGTGCGCTCGAATGCCAACCGGCATCGCGACGCTGCCTATGACAACCCACCTACCGCCGCGAAGTTGCTAAAAAATAGCGAAGCGCTCCCGCTACCACGCCAGGAAGCTCAGCTATTCCGTATTGCTGATGTAAAGCACGCCCCGGGCATCCCGCTGCACCCGCACCGGTTCGTGCCCGAACGGATTATGTGCCACGTTGCCAATAACATACGAATCTGACTCGTCGCCGCCGTTATACAGGCGGGTGATCCGCCGAACGTAGTCCTGCGTCTCCCTGAAATGCGGAACGCCCGCACTCCGCGCCACCGCTCCCGACCCGGCGTTGTACGCAGCCAGGCTCAGGCGAACGTTGCCGCCATAGCTGTCCAGTAATTTCCTTAGATGCCGTACGCCGGCATCCACGTTCTGTTCCGGGTCAAAAGGATTGGCCACATTGAGCGACCGCGCTGTCGCCGGCATCAACTGCATGAGCCCCATGGCTCCCTTACGCGACACCGCATTGGGATTGAAATTCGATTCCACCTTGACCACCGACCGCACCAGGCTGGGATCCACGTGGTGCCGGGCCGCCGCCGCGTCAATCGCCGCGTCGATATCCTGTTGCGTAAACGCACGGCTGGCAGTCTGATGGCTCTGCGTTTTGCCGTCGAGGTAGGTATTGACTTCCGAAGCCGCCGAACGCGCCGCTCGCATCACCGCTCCGCTTGTCGGTACCGGCTTGAAGCGATGTTCGGTGGAACTCCAATAAACCAGCGGAGATCGGGCCGGCGCGGAAGCTTCCCGAGAATCCGAAGAAGACGAGCGCCCACTACCGGCATCCCCGTTCACATAGATCTTGCGCCCGGATTCATCGGTAGTCGAAGTAATAGCGCCGGTTCTTTCGCCAGACTCCGCCCAAGCCGGCATAGGCGTAAACAGCATGGAATGAAAGGAGATCGCGGTTAAGCTAGCCATCAGCGCGATTTGCAGGCGTCGCAGCATACGGGTTCAGTTCGTCCAAATCAGCCAAAAGACACACTTGCATTAGGGCCAATACATTAGGGCCAACCTACCCGCCAACCTGCCGAAGAATCCAGAACCAGAGTACCGTCAGTATAGGGTGCGCAGCCGACGACGGCAATCTCTCCAAAGGGCGTAGAACCACTGGAGTAATCTACGCAAGTGACTGAAAGGACTTGATTTTCCTGAAAGTGAACGCCCGATAAAGCGTCTGGCAAGCCGCGTCTCTACAGCAGGTTTCAGATTCAAGTTCCGGAGTGCCGACCGATGCTGAGAGCTGCCCTACCCCCCAATATGCACCATTGTTCGCGAAGCCGGAACAAATCCCGGCTCCCCAATATGGTGTCGCTCTTCTTTTTTCTCCACCACTTTCACAATGAACTCGGTAAGCTTCTCATCGGTCGCGCCACGCCGCATCAACTCATGCAGGTCATGATCCCAAACGGAGAATAAGCAGGTGCGCAGCTTGCCATCCGAGGTGATGCGAATCCGGCTGCAGTGACCGCAGAACGGATGCGACACCGGCGCAATAATCCCAATCTCGCCCACGCCATCCGAGAACCGATACCGCCGCGCCGTTTCGCTGCGCCCGTGCCCAATCTCCTCCAGCGGCAAATACTCCGACATGCGCCGCACGATCTCATCGAGCGTAACCACAATCTCCGGAGTCCAAACCCGGTCTTCTTCCAGGGGCATGAATTCGATGAAGCGCACCATTACCCGCTCTTGCCTAGCAAACATTCCAAACGGAATCACCTGATCTTCATTGAACCCGCGCAGCAGCACGCAATTGATCTTTACCGGGTCAAGGCCCGCCTGCCGCGCAGCCCGCACTCCCGCCAGCACACTCTCATATCCGTTGGGCACGCGTGTGATGCGAGCAAAGCGCTCCGGATCGACTGCATCCATGCTGACCGTAACCCGATCCAGTCCCGCCTCTTTCAGCGGGCGCACGACCTCCGCCAGCAGATGGCCGTTCGTAGTCAGCGCAATGTCGGGCTTCTCTCCGTCCAAAGTCCGCAGCTTGGCGAGGTCCCGAACGAACTCGACAATTCCCCTGCGCAGCAAAGGCTCGCCGCCAGTCAGACGAATCTTGGTGATGCCGAGCTCCACTAAGATCCGCGCCATCCGCAAATAATCGTCGAACGGAAGCTCCGCATAAGCCGCTCCATTCGTTCCCGTCCGGCAATAGACGCACCGGTAGTTGCAGCGGTCCGTAATCGAGATTCGCAGATCGTGGATCGAACGTCCGAAATGGTCAGTAAGCGGCATGAAAGCATTCAACGATTTCACGAAAGGAAACAAGCAGGCAGGAGCGACCCAGCGAGCGTTTCCTTTCCAAACACGGGAGGCGCGGACGTTTCCATCCCCACCCTCGAATCGCACCCATTGACCCGGATGCAATTCTCGTCCCCGCCGCCACGGAATCCCAAAGGCCACGGAGATCGGAAACAAGACCATCATTATAGATGCAGAGGCCAGCTTCGCGAACCGGTTGTCGGTAGAGAGCGCTTGCGTAGGGACGGGCGCCCTCGCCCGTCCAAGCCGAGCGCAGCTCGCCAGCGACCACTGCTCCAGGCGAACTCTACTGCGCAAAGCGAATGAAAGCACGGCCAGCCAGAGCGTCACAATCGACAACGCTGTTAAACTTTTCCCATGAAAGCTCTGGTCATCACTCGTTTTGGTGGTCCCGAAGTTCTGGAACTGCAGCAGGTCCCCGAGGCTCATCCCACGCCCGAGCAGCGGCTGGTAAAAGTAGAAGCGGGCGGCCTGAACTTCGCCGATCTGTTGACCGCGCGTGGGGGGTACGCCGGCACACCCAAGCCTCCGCTCACCGCCGGCCGCGAATTCTCCGGCATCGAACTAGCCGCGAACGGCGAACCCACTCGCCGCCGCGTCATGGGCTACACCCAGTGGGCCGCCTTCGCTGAAAAAACCGTGGCCAATCGCAACTTGGTCTGGCCGGTCCCCGAAAATTGGACCGCCGAGCAAGCCGCCGCTTTCCCCGTAAATTTCTTCACCGCCTACTTCGCCTACTGGAAGGCCGGTCTGATAGTCCAGAAAGACGGCTCTGAAAACGTCCAGGCGAACGGCAAGCCCGCCCGCGTTCTGATCCACGCCGTAGCCGGAGGAGTCGGCACCGCCGCCGTACAAATCGGAAAAATTCTCGGCATAGAAATGTACGGCACTTCTTCATCCGACGAGAAGCTGGCGAAAGTCCGCGAACTGGGCCTGCAACACGGCATCAACTACAAGCAGCGCGATTATGTGGAAGCGGTCAAGGAGCTGACGCAAGGCGAAGGCGTCGACGCAGTTTTTGAAATGCTGGGGGGCGAGCACGTAGCAAAAAGCGTCAAGTGCGTGCGCGATTTTGGACGCGTGATCGTCTACGGCGCCGCCACCGGCCAAACTCCGCAGCTCGATACTCGCGTGCTCTACGCTAAAGGCGCCAGTGTTCACGGCCTCTGGCTGTCCTATCTAAGCGCCAATCGCCCGCTCATGGAAACCGCCTGGAAGCAGCTTTCGGAATGGCTCGCGTTGGGCAAACTAAATCCGGTGATAGGAAAAGTCTGTCCTCTAGAGCAAGCGCGAGAGGCATACACCTTGATGCAGGAAGGCAAGAACTACGGAAAGATAGTACTGAAGATTAGTTAGCACATGTCGAACCTCTTTTCAGAGTTGTCATCCTGACCCTGAGCGCAGCCGAAGGGGAAGGACCTGCTGTTCTTCGACGCCGTTCCAACTCCAGACAAAACATCCGCGCGCTGTTACTCAACCATACCTGCTAACCCGTCCAACGCCCGTACGTCTAATAGAATGTTGGCAAGATGCTTGTAGCAAAGAGATTTTGTGCAAACCGAAGCCCCAGTGCCGTTCATTTTTGGACAGCGATGTACGAAAGCAACCAGCCGACGCCGCTGGTAAGACATGAATCGCTCCGATATTGCATGATTTACGATCTTTCAGTTTTGGCAACAAAAGTGCCTTAGATGAAAAGCATGTTTCAGTGGAAGAGTTCGACAGAAAATAAACGGGAACTAACTCAAACCGAGATTCGTATCCTGTACTGAACCAGCAGTGGAGTCGACGCAACTTCGATCCACTTACAAAACAATTCAGAGTGACGGGACTGGCTCACGCCTGGTTTTGGCGGCCCTGCATGAGCGCAGTCCGGGCAAAGAGAACGAGGTTAGGCCCGCGTCTTTTTGCGTCACCCTGACACGCAGCATTGTAGGACTTCGCAGAAAAAACGCAAGTCCTCAATTGAGCGTCCTCGAATCACCACCCGCCGCCCCTAACGCCCGGCCAGAAGACCGGGTAGAAAGCTAAGGAGCTTATGAAACTCAACAACGTGGCAAAGACTGTTGTGCTCGGCCTGGCCGTGCTGCTGGCGACGAGTGCGTTCGCAAGTAACAAGGGTTCGTTTCAGGCACGCGAGGCGGTCGAAGTCAACGGCCAGCAACTCGCGCCCGGCGACTATCAACTACGTTGGGACGGCACCGGTGACAACGTAGAACTGACCTTCATGAAAGGCAAGAAGGAAGTAGCAAAGACTGCAGCGAAAATTGTGACTCTCGACAAAGCCTACGATCACGACTCGACGGTTGTCGATCGTTCCGGCGGCAAAACCACGGTTTCCGAACTGCGCTTCGCCGGCAAGAAGTATGCCCTGGCCCTCAGCCCCAGCGAGAAAGCCGAAATGGCCGGAGGCAAGTAACTTACTAACTCCTGGAAGGAAAGTGAGTAGGGAGCACTTCGGTGCTCCCTTTGGCTTGTTGGACCAGAAGCTGTGTTCGACGCTAGTACTGTGATCGCATCGTGATTACGGCGTGGGAAACGAGTAGCGCCGGCATCTTGCCGGCTGTCCCGAGGGCGTCTCGCCCTCGGCGTGGCGGAGCTACACTGTGCGGTAGTTATTCTGGACCGACAACTGATAACTGACAACCGCCCTCAGTACTTAGGCATCTTAGGATCCACGCGATCCGCCCAAGCCAAGATCCCGCCCGTAAGGTTATAGACCTTAGTAAATCCAGCGCGGCGTAAAAAGTTCACTGCCTTAGCGCTGCGTCCGCCCATCTTACAATGAGCTACGATCTCGCGGCTCGAGTCGAGTTCGTTCACGCGTTTGGGTAAGTCGCCTACGGGGATGAGATATCCCTTCAAGTTACAAATCTGGTATTCGTGCGGCTCGCGTACGTCGAGAATAAACACGTCCGCCTTGGCGTCCAGCTTCTTCTTCAACTCTTCCACCGAGATCGCCGGAATATCATTCCCCGCGGGCTCTTCCTGTCCGCGGATGCCGCAGAACTGATCGTAGTCAATCAACTCATGGATCGTCCGGTGCGTGCCGCAAATCGGGCACTCGGGATTTTTCCGCAGCTTCAGTTCGCGGAACTTCATGCCCAAAGCGTCGACCAGCAGCAATCGTCCGGCAAGCGAATCGCCTTGCCCCAGAATCAATTTGATAGTCTCCGTAGCCTGAATCACACCGACCAGCCCCGGCAGAATGCCCAGCACACCGCCCTCAGCGCATGAAGGCACCAGGCCCGGTGGTGGTGGCTCCGGATAGAGGCAACGATAGCAAGGTCCGTCTTCGGTTGCGAACACGCTCGCCTGTCCCTCAAAACGAAATATCGAACCGTAGACGTTAGGCTTGCCGGTAAGCACACAAGCGTCGTTGACCAGGTAGCGCGTAGGGAAGTTGTCGGTGCCGTCGGCAACGATGTCGAACTCACGAAACAATTCCAGCGCATTTGCGCTGGTGAGTTTCATGTCAAACGTCCGCAGGTTCAGAAAGGGATTAATGGCCTTCAGTTTTTCGCCGGCGGAGTCGAGCTTCTTGCGCCCAACATCGTTCGTCGTGTGAATAATCTGCCGCTGCAGGTTGGTGTAATCGACGACGTCGAAATCCACGATGCCCAGCGTGCCCACACCAGCAGCCGTCAAATAAAGTGCCAGCGGCGAACCAAGACCGCCCGCTCCAATGCACAAAACTTTCGCCGCCTTGAGCTTCTGCTGCCCCTCCATGCCCACCTCGGGCATGATCAGATGGCGCGAGTAGCGCAGGATTTCGTCGTTGCTCAAAACGGCTGCGGAGGTGGCTTCGGCGGGTTTGACATCGGAAAGTGTAGCCATAAAATCCTTTTTAACTGCCATCAGGCGAAAGCCGGACTAGATTGCGACGCGGCACTTGGCGGCGAGAGCGCTTGCCCCACCCGCAATCGACGGCACAATGGAAATGGTATCACCGTCTTTGACCGCGGTCGCTTCTTTCTGCAGATAGCGCATGTCTTCATCGTTGACGTACACGTTCACGAACGCGCGCAGCTTGCCGTCGTCGCTATAAAGATGGCGCTGCAAGTCGGGATACTGCGCAACCAGCGCCGCCAGGGCCTCGCCCACGGTGTTTGCACGAACGGGGACCGAAGCCTGTTTCCCCGAATATTGCCGAAGTGGAGAGGGAATCTGGATCTGTGCCATGTAAATAAAGATGCTATGGTACGGGTGAACGATGCAAATCCAAAAGGGTCAGACCACTTCCATCTTTTCGTCCACAAACTTCTTGTCCCCTTCGTCGCTACCCGTTAGTTCGAACGAATTCGTAATCGTCGCGCGGCCTATCTGCACGCTGGTGATCAGGTAGGAGCACCCGAACCAGTGGGCTTCCGCGAGGTCGGTAGGCGACCATTGCGCTGGATGGTCGGGATGAGAGTGATAGAAGCCGACGATCTCGTCACCGCGCTCGCGCCCGTCGCGCTGAATGCGAATAAGTTCCCTGGGATCGATGCCATAACGGTTGTGCGGCGAGTCGTCGCGCGTGTTACCGCAGCGAACGCTGCGGGTAACGGTCTTCGAGCCATCGTCGTCGAATCGTCCCAACAGCACGCCGCAGCACTCGTGCGGATAAGTTTCCTCTCCGTGTTGACGAAGCGAGGCGTAGGTGGATTGAGCGAGCTTGAGCATCGACGAAAGTCAAAAGCTAAAAGTCAAATTGCAGAAGTTAAGGGTTGTGGCTCAGTTTGGAAGTCAGGACGCAAACAACCGTGGCGCATATGGCAAAAAGCAGGTCCTTCGCTTCGCTCAGGATGACAATTCTTATTATGACAATCAAACTGAGCCACTACCAAATAAAGCCCTAACTCCTGCAATTTGACTTCTCACTTTTACAATTTGACTTCTCACTTCTGCAATTGTTCTTCCTGCCAGAATCTCTCGCTCAAGTACTTTTCGCCCGAGTCGCAAAGAATCGCAACGATAGTCGCACGCTGATTTATCTTCAGACTCTCGGCCACCTGTACACTGCCGACCAAGGCCGCCGCTGCCGAGACTCCCACCAGCAGCCCCTGTTCGCGGGCCAAACGGCGGGCCATGACATGCGCGTCTTCGGTTGTAATCTCAAGATTCTGGTCGGCGAGCGATGCATCGTAAATGCCGGGCACGATCGCCGAGGCCAAGTGCTTCGCGCCCTCGATGCCGTGGAAAGCCGAGTCCGGTTGCAGCGAAATACAGCGAATCTGGGGATTCAATTCCTTCAAGCGCCGCGTCGTTCCCACGAAGGTTCCGGTGGTGCCTAGCATGGCGACAAAGTGCGTAATACGTCCTTCCGTTTGCTGCCAGATTTCGTTGGCCGTAGTCTCGTAATGCGCCCGCCAGTTGGCGTCGTTCGAATACTGGTCGGCATAAAAATAAAGATCGGGATGCCGCTCCGCAAGTTGCCGCGCGATCTTGAGCGCGCCGTCGGAACCCTCCGCAGGATCGGTGTAGATGATATTTGCGCCGTATGCCTGTAGAATTCGTTTTCGCTCTGGAGAAACATTTTCCGGCACGCACAGCGTCACCGGAAATCCGAGCGCGGCGCCCAGCATGGCATAAGCAATGCCAGTGTTGCCGCTGGTGGAATCGAGCAGAATCTTTCCGGCAGCGAGTTGGCCCGAGCGCCGGGCTTCCGCCACAATGTTGGCGGCGGCGCGGTCTTTGATCGATCCGCCGGGGTTGTACCATTCGGCTTTGCCCAGAAGTTGCACGCCGGGAAGGTCGCGGGTGAGCGCGTGCAACGGCAACAGCGGCGTGTTGCCAATGCGCGCGAGAATCGCTTCTCCTTGAACCTTAACCTGCGATAGTGCCGGCGATGGCGCCGAGCCCGAAGCTGCTTGTGTCATGGATCGTAATACCCGAGTGACTAGAGTAATGTGCCCGCAATCTTAAAAAGGTATATCTATACTAGCGTTGCTGAAATCTAACAGTCATTAGATTCGTCCGCAACAGTTTTGGTTCCAGCGAAACCGTGAGCCGCATCTAATCGGATAAGGCGAGAATTGAGTTCATAAAATGACAGCGAAAGTCGAACAGAAAACCTACGAAGACATAGTCACTTGGCTGCGCGATCATGGTTTTGATCTGATTGAAGCTCCGGGCGCACAAATCCGAGTATTCCTGAAGAAGTACAACTGCTCGGCGGCCATCCAGAAGACCGAGGACGGCGGAGCGAAAATCTTTGCCTATCCCGGATACATGATCGGCAGCGAAATCTCGAAGCTGGTCAATCGCGGCTACCAGCAGTTTATGAAGACGACCAAGACCGAAGTGCCAGCCACGGCCGACCACCTGAAAGCGCTGCAGCAGTTCGCCGAAGAGCTGAAAGAAGCGCTGGGACTGCCCAGTCTGTACAACGAGTCGCTCGGCACGGTCAGCGATTCCTATCACTACGATCGCATCAAAGACCGCGACGAGCCCGAGGTAGAACGTCCGAAGCGCCCGTGGGAAACAGTGAAGGTGAAGGCAGCGACGGCGACGAAAAAAAGCCGGGCGTAAGGAGAAGTTGCTCCCTCTATCGCGGGCTGGTGCTGCTTGGAAGATTGGTCCAGTTCTGGGCTCGCGCTTGCGCCTCGGCAATATTCTCCGCCGACATCCCGGCAGCGAGCTCTTTCAGCTTTTTCTTGCTCTGTTTATATCCATTGCGTTCAGCCAGCGCGTACCACATGTACGCGACCATATAGTCGTCTGGCCGGTTGCCCTGACCGGCAGTGTACTCACCCATTTGAAATTGCGCCTTCGGCAATCCTTGATTAGCGGCTCGCAGCAATAATCGGTACCCCTCTTTTTCATCCTTGCTCACGTCCTTACCCTTAAAGTACGCGTCGGAAAGCTCCAGTTCGGCATTCGCATCGCCGGCGTTGGCTCGCTGATCTAGTTCTGCAATCCTCTCATTCTCGTACAGGCGGAAAGTCACTTCGACGTTAACCATAACCGCCACTGGCTTCCCGTCCTTGTGCGCAGGTTCGAACCTCCATCGCTTCACGGCTTCGATGGCCTTTTCGTCCAGCCCGTGGCCGAGAGACCGAGAGACACGAATATCACGCGGCCGTCCGTCCGAAGAGACGACTAGCCAGAGAACACAAGTGCCTTGGAATTTCTCTTGGCGGGCTTCCTCAGCGTACTCCGGATCAGGCCCATAAATCACCCGAGGTGCGCTCACCCCACCGCCGACTCGGTAAGCGCCACTGGTGCCTAGCGGACCGCCCGCGTTTGGCGCTGCCCCACCGCTGGCGTTATCCGGTGACTGGGTTTGCGTGACGGCGAGTTCGGACGCGAGCAACAGCAGCGCGACAAAGCAAACATGTCCAAACAATCCGCGCATCATGCCGGAAGTTTACCACCTTGAAGTAGGCCGCTGATATGCCGATACTTCGGTTTCCAATATGCGAAACTAACTATCTTACGGAGGTGACGCTTGCGTAACACAGCTTGGCTTCTAACTATGATTGTGATGTTTGCAATTCCCGTTTTTGCGCAAGACCCCACCGACGCCGCGCGCCAAGCGATTCGAAAAGTAATCGACGACCAGCAGTCTGCGTGGAACCGCCAGGACCTGCAAGCCTTCATGGCCGGCTACTGGAATTCTCCCGACCTGACATTTTTTTCCGGAGCCCACGAATCCAAGGGCTGGCAGGCGGCGCTCGATCGTTATCAGAAGAAATATCAGGGCGCGGGCCACGAAATGGGCAAGCTCGAATTCGCCAATCTTCGTATCGAGATGCTGGGCCCAGAGGCGGCCTTCGTGCGCGGAGAATTCCATTTAACCATGTCCGATGGCAAAACGCCGCACGGCTTGTTCACTCTGGTCTTCCGCAAGTTTCCCGAAGGATGGAAAATCATCCACGACCACTCCGCCGCCGAATGAACCGAGGCTAAGGCTAGCTGGAGTTACGAAGACCGCAGCAGATGCCGGGCTGCGCTCGGCTGGACCGCGAGGGCGCCCGTCCCTACGCAAGCCTTGCCCACACTACCGGCCGCGATCCATAGCCTCATTCGCCAGCCGGTCCGCTACCTGATTGTGTTCGCGGAGCGCGTGCCGAATTTCAAAGTGCTCCAGTCTGCGCACCAGCGCCTGCGCCTCGTCATACAGCTTGCGCAGTTCCGGATGCCGCACCTTATAAATGCCTTTCATCTGCCGCACCATCAATTCCGAATCGCTGATCACCTTGAGCGCCTTGATCTGGTTTTCAGCGGCATAGCGCAGCGCGGCCAACAGTCCCTGATATTCGGCGTAATTGTTAGTCCGGTGTCCAAGGTATTCGCTAAGCTCGGCCACCGGATGCCCCGAGGCATCCTGTATGGCAACCCCATAGCCCGCAGGGCCAGGATTGCCGCGCGCTCCGCCATCGACGTGAGCCGTGTAAGCCGCGACTGCGGATTTAGGCGCAGAAAAAAGATTGCTGGAATCAGAAGCGTGGGACCGCGAACGCAAAGGCATATGCAGAGTTTACAACGCGCGCCTGCCTCGATTTTCGTTATCTTCCCGTAGCCAGCCGGGTAGCCAGCCGCTGCGGCAAATTCGCCGCCAGAATTTTTTCCTGCGCCACGCGCAGGTTGTAAGGCACACGATAAAAATTCACAATCCACGTCTCGGAATCGAACACGGCAAAGGCGGCGCGCCAGTCGCCATCGCGAGGCTGGCCGACCGAACCCGGGTTGACCAGGTACCGGCGATCCTTACGCAGCGGCCAGTCCGAAGACTCAGCCTGTCCCACTGTGCGATATCCCGGGCGGTAGGCTTCGCTGACTTCGCCTGTAAGTACGAATCCGCCCTGCAGGTGAGTGTGTCCGAAGAATGTGACCGGAACCGGATCGGTGATCAGCGGTGCGATCGCATCCCGCGCACTCACCATGTATTCATCTTCGTCAAGCGCCGACCCATGCACGAACTGCAGGCCGGGCAGTTCTGCGAGTTTGATCGGACCCTGCGGCAGTCCGCGCAGCCATTCCAGATTCTCGGGAGTAAGTTGGTCGCGCGTCCACAGCGTAGCCAGCCCTGCGACCGGGTTGAAGTCGTCGAGGTTCATCAGCCCGCTGACGGCTTTATCGTGATTGCCTCGGACGAAGACATGTCCCAAAGTTTGCGCCTTGGCGATGACTTCGTTGGGATTTCCGCCATAGCCAACGCTGTCGCCCAGGTTGACGACCAGGTCGTAGCCTGGCGCGGCCGCCAGACAAGCGTCTAGTGCTTCGAGATTGCTGTGAATATCGCTGAGAAGAAGGATGCGCACAAGGGCACGATTATAGCCTTTTCCGAAGTATCACGAAGGCCTGTAGTAGTGCAGTTTGAAGCGGCTTTGAAAGGGCACGGCTTCA
>JBAWFQ010000223.1:0-9884 GCA_049592035.1 Terriglobales bacterium | reverse complement strand
ATTGAATCGAGCGTTTTGATGCTCTCCTGGGGTAGATCTCATGACGCCCAAAAAGGACAGAGACCGAGTGATGGCCGAAATCACACTTTCGCATCTCAGTCTCGGTCCATACCGTTAGGATGTGAGTGGCCGTCCATCGACGCTCTTACCCATTGCCCGAAAAAAGAGAGTTCATGAGTACCAGACCTAGTTCGAACCGCGGTTTCTTGGGTCTTGCTTGAAAACATGCTCACGATTTCAGTTTATTGCCGACGCTTAGGCGAACATCGGCGCTGGTCACAGAATGGTCACAAAACTGGGGCCACTCTGTAAAGTTAAGTTGTTGGAAAATAATGGTGATAAGGCGGTAGTACGCAGCCCTGAAAAGGCTGGCGTCGGCGGTTCAACTCCGTCCCTGGCCACCATATCTTTCAGTGACTTAGCAACCCAGCTCAAAATTTCACACCTGTGATTTCACACCTGTGGTCGCTGACGGGCACTTAAAGCAAACGGCTTCCTGACTGGCGAGCGGTTAACTTCCGCATCGCCGACTGACCACCCGGAATCCCGCTTCTTGCGTCCCAAAATCGTTCCTCGATCGCGACGAGCGAATCTACTTGAAACCGGCTACGCAACCGCTGAAATTGTGGGCAACTCATGGCGGAAACCTCATACTGCGCAAAAGGTCCTGGAAGCGTGGGTCGGTCCTTAGGAGGTCCCAATCCCAGGCCACGCCGAGATGAAGCAAAGGGGTTTCCCCGTCGTTGTAGGCTTTGCTAAGCCATCGCAGGACTTCATTCTTGTCTCCGGCGTGCGCGTACAGCCGTGCAATACGGACGGCAGGAACGTGGGAGCGCTTGGAGCGGAGTGCCAATGCCTCCGCTCCAAGGCGCATGGCTCGAGCATAGCCACCCTCCGCATCGCCGCGCGTCAGTGCGTCCGCCACTTCATGATCGTGCAAGACTACAAAGAATTTGATGGCTTCCGCCAGGGCTTCGACATCCATCCCCTTCTTGTAGTAGGCGCCCCAAAGGCCCATGTGCGCCGACGAAAAGTCAGGTTCCGTGGCGAGAACCTTGCTTAGTTGTGCGATGGCCTCGTCGTATCGCTGCACGTATATCAGTTGCCAGCCGTAGAAACACTGAAAAAATGGATTGAAGGGGTCCAGGTCGAGCGTTCTATGAATCTCTGTGTTCCATTCGTCCACGCGTTTCATAGAGATCAGAAAGTCGGCATACATAAAATGGCCATCGGCGCTGTTCGGGTTGAGCTCGATGCCACGCCGGAACTCGCGCTCGGCGGCGGACCACTCGTGATCGTAGAGACTCTCAATGTTGGCGAGAGTGATGTGGGCTTCGGCAAGCGAGTCGTCGAGTTCCAAAGCTCTTGAGACGGACGCCTTCGCTTTCGGGAACGCTTCGCCGGGCGGCATCCAACCGGAATCTCCGCGCATCATCCAAACGTTGGCGACGCCCACATAGGCAAGGGCGTAGTCAGGATCCTTCTGCAGGGCCTGCTCAAAGTATTCAAGAGCGGTGTCCAGATGCTCGCGAGAAAGCCAATACCAATGCGACCGGCCCTTGAGGTAGGCTTCGTAAGCCTCAGGATTAACTGGACGGGCTTGGGATAGGTGAGTGGATTCCTCCGCCGTTAGCGCGACGTTGATCTCACGCGCAACTGATCGGGCTACCTCACTTTGCAACGTCAGCACATCGTGCGAATCGCGTTCATAGCTTTCTGCCCACAAATGCGTGTCGGTCGCCGCCCGGATGAGCTGTGTCGTGATGCGCACTCGGCCTCCGGAGCGCTGCACAGAACCTTCGAGGATGCCGTCCACTCTTAACGCTTTCGCGATCTCCGGCAGCGGCTTGTTGCTCCCCTTGTACCGCATGACCGAAGTGCGGGAGATGACTTTCACTGTCCGGATCTTGGCCAGGTCGGTAATCAAAGCGTCGGTCATTCCGTCGACAAAGTAGTCCTGTTGCGGATCGCCAGTCAGATTGGACAGCGGAAGCACGGCCAGAGACCGAATCGGTGGGTCGGCTGGATGTACCCCCAGTCGCCGCCGCAAGCCGCCGACGTCGTAGGCGACCAGCGCTGCCATGAGTACCAACAATGCAAGCGCGGAAACGAGGATTGGAACGGGGTAGGGGCGCTTCGGTTTCGGAGCGCCTTCCGGAATGTTGTCCCCATTCGTGGGGGCGATGAAGCGGTACCCGTGGCGGGGCAAAGTTTCAACGAACTGGGGATTCTCGGCAGAGTCGCCCAGTGTCTTCCGGAGTTTCTTGACGGCGTGGTTCAGACTGTCGTCGAACTCGACGAATGTGTCTGCGGCCCACAAGCGGGCGCGCAGATCCTCCCGCGTGACCACCTCTCCGGGATGTTCAACTAGGCAGCGGAGCACCTCGAAGGCTTTGGGCGGGAGAGGGACTTTCTGACCGTCTTTTTGGAGTTCACCCGAGGTTAGGTCCAACTCGAAGTCGCGAAAACAAATTCGCTGTGAGGATTGGACAGGAACAGGCATGGAGCCGTCCTACTGAGAGCAAACTCTAGCACAAAATTATTGAAAAGACTGTGATTGCGCGCCATGAGGGTATTGTGGCGTTTGTCCGCAGCGGGGACATTCAGGGAGATTTCATGCAATGGTCAGACCCCATTCATTTCAAAAACGCTTAACACGTGCAAAGCTCGCACAAGAAACAGCAGTATGCAGGATCAAAGAAATCGACGAAATCTAACCTGAGGGAGTTTAACCATGAAACGGAAAAGCGTTGTTGCAGTGACCTTCGTGTTCGCTTTAGCACTCGCACTCGTCCTTCCCATTGTGCCTGGTTCACAGCTACAGGCGCAGCAGAGCTGGCAGAGCTGCAAGGCATTTCACGCGTTCGTGCAAGGCAGCCTGCCCACTTCAAATCAGTTCGCGCCTACAGACACATGGGGCGGCCCGATCTTTGTCAACCTTGACGGCGAGTTCCTCCAGGGCGGCTTGTCGGGCAACGATGGGACTGAGTACCCACACGGACCGGTTTCGATCTTTAAAGGCGGGGAATATAAGCTCTGCTTGACGTCCGCGGCTGCGTGGGGCGGACCGAATGACTGTTCGGACAGTTTCACCTACAAGGTCCCTCGGGCCGTCGTGGTCTGGCCTGACGGGAAATTGTTGGGCAGCTATAAGGCGACTGCGAATGTTGTGAAAGGAACGGGTAGATTCGCGTCTGCTTCGGGACATCTGGAGATCGAAGGCCCATTCATCCTTTGGACCGACCCCAACAGTCCGTTTGGGGTGAGCGGACGATGGAACGGTGAATTCAGCGGCAGCGTTTGCGGCGTCCAGTAATCACGTTCTTGCTGCATTCTCAGCCTCAGCACCGGCCCCGGACGGCCGTGCCGACGTGGGGCACGGCCTCCGATCCGGTCCTCGCGATTGATGCCAAAACAAGAATGGTGTGGCATCCGATCCTGGACTGGGTCGTCGCGCACTGGTGAGAAGGACGACTCCATCATTGCGCGCAGGGCGCAACACAACTTCAATATCGGGCGGATGGTTCAACTGGCCAGCCCCGGATACTCCTCCGCCCCACCGCAAGGCTCTGCTTGTGGAGGGAGATCATGAAACGTAGCGGGATTCTGGTTTGGATTCTTTATTCGTGTCTTGCCGCGCTGGCCTGGGCGCAACAACAAAAAGCAAGTAAACCGCTAGCTGGGTACACCGCAGTCCTAGTCGAACCATTCACCGTCGAAAATAGCCAACTCACGAAAGATTTTCCCGCGGGAGAAGAAGCTAATCTGCAGCTCAGTACGCTCGCGCGTCTGCGAGCAAGCGGAGTTTTTGAAACCGTAATCGATGGGAGCCAGAAGTCCTCGGACCAGCCACCTCCCTCCGAGCCTTCCGCAAAAGGCGAACCGCGCACGCTGATCCTTTCCGTCACAGTCGTCGCCTTCAACAAAGGGAGCAGCGGCGCCCGCTTCATGACTTGGCCTTTGCCGGTAGGGGTTAGCAAAGCGAAGGCCAGGTTCGTGTTTCGTGATGCCGCCAGCAACGAGGACGTGTTCCGTTTCGAAAAGGAAGCCAAGTTTCAGGCTACTGCGAGCGGCGGGCTCGCCACCAAAGAAGAGCAGATGTCTCACATCAAGGGCGGATTGGTGGATGCTCTGCTCAAGGAGATTCAACGCAACCGTTAACCTTCCGTGGTCAGACGGAGGACAACGTCATGGCAAAAACGTTGTCGATGAGTGTACTTGCGATGTTACGACAACAGTCTATTTAGAATGTCTGACAAAACCCGATTCGCAGTGTATCCAGCCCGTGTCCATCATTTCGGGAAACCCGCCGTTACCGAGGTTACCCGACACCAGGCACCATTTGGACTATCATTCTGGCTGAACACTACTAGCGCCCCGTATGACGAAGCCGCGACTCCTGCTCTCGGTAACGAACGACAACAACGATTTCCAAATCGAACAAGTGAATGGCGCTCGCCAGGCGGCCGCCCGGCTGGGAGCGGATCTCGACATCGTCTACGCGCAGGATGACGGTATCCTCCAGAGTCAGCAACTGCTCCAGCGCATCCAGGTCCCGGCCGAAACCCGTCCAACCGTGATCATTCTTGAGCCAGCTGGATCCACTACTCTTCCTCATGTAGCACGCGCTGCAGGCGCTGCAGGCATTGGTTGGGTGGTGCTCAGCCGCGATGCAGAGTACATCGCAGAATTGCGGTCGGCTTTTCATATTCCCGCCTTCGTGGTCACCGCCAACCACGAGGAAATCGGGCGCATACAGGGACGTCAACTCGCCGCCCTGTTGCCGTGCGGAGGAATCGTTCTCGAGATTCAAGGCCCGAGTCAGAGCAAGGCAGCCAGCCTTCGGCATGCTGGCTTGTTGGCGACGAAACCCGGGAATGTTCAGCTGCGCTCTGTGAAAGCGCACTGGACTGAGGCCAGCGCCCAAAAAGTCGTTTGCTCCTGGCTTGCTCTTTCCACATCGCGCGGAACCGACATCGTGGCGGTTTGCGCCCAGGATGATTCCATGGCGATAGGCACTCGCAAGGCGTTCGAGCAATCCGCCCACGAGCTCCGCCAGTCCTGGCTGCAGATTCCTTTTCTCGGCTGCGACGGCATGCCAAAAACTGGTCAGGAATGGGTTCGCCGCGGTCTGTTGACAGCCACTGTTCTCAGCCCGCCTACGGCTCCCGTGGCCATCGACCTGATTGCACGTTTTCTGCATCGCGGAACTATGCCCCCGCCACGCACTCTGACCGAGACCAGATCGATCCCCGAGATCGAAACGCTCGGCAGTAAGGCAGGGGTAGCGAATGCCATTTCCTAAGTAGCGAGTGAGCAGGCCAGTTCGAGCCGCTATCCATCGCCGGTCTACCACAGTACGGTCGTCAACTTACCTTGTGGCGGGGGCACGTGTCCGGCATCACCGAAGCAATCAGCGATGTCACTCATTGAGAACTGAACAAGTATCGACGCCAGAACAAGGAGGTTGCCATTTTTCGGTTGGTTGGCGGCAAGATTGCCCGGTGGGGATGATCATCGTTAGTCGCTCAACCTCTGTAATCAGGTTCAGCATGACGGCATACCGTCACAACCAAGCATGAAAATGGGTGTGTCCTAGGCGCACAATGCTAGTTGCCTCTGCCGAGCAAGCTCGGAATCATCGCACTAGCGCGGTAGGTAGAGCCTGTTTAATCAGGTTGAGCGGGACGCCCTAGGAACAACCAAGTGTAGCCTCCTGCGGGAGAGCGCGAAAGGGAGAATCGTTCACAACTGGCGTCTTCGGCGGTGGCTGAGGAGGACGCCATGAAAGTTCATCGCAACTGCTGTGGCCTTGATGTTCACAAGCAAACGATTGCCGCCTGCTTGATCTACGAAGTCGGTATTGGAAACACCTGTAAAGAGAAGCGACTGTTCGGCACGATGACGCGAGACTTGCGCGAACTGGCACAGTGGCTGCGCCGGGCTGAGGTAAGTGCCGTTGCCATGGAAGCCACGGGCGTTTATTGGGTGCCCGTGTGGAATGTACTGGAGCGGGAGGGGCTGCACCTGCTGCTCATCAACCCAGAACACTACAAAGCGGTTCGCGGCAAAAAGACCGATTTGAAAGACGGCGAGCGGATCGCAGAGCTGCTGCAGGACGGACGCTTGGAAGGCAGTTTCGTTCCTTCCACCCCGCTTCGGGTTCTCCGCGATCTTACCCGCTATCGCGTCAAGTTGGTCGAGCACCAATCCTCCGTCGCCTGCCGCATTCAGAAGCTACTGGAGCAGTGCAACATCAAACTTGGCTCAGTGGCCAGCAATGTGTTGGGCGTCAGTGGCACAGCCATGTTGCAGGCGCTGGCAAGTGGGGAAACCAACCCGGAACGCCTCGCCGACTTGGCCAAGAAGCAACTCCGCAAGAAGATTCCAGCACTGCGGCTCGCGCTGGATGGCCACCTCATGCCGCACCACCGCTTTCTGCTCCGTGACATGCTGGATGAGCTAGCCCACATCGAGGGCCAACTGGCGCGCTTGGAAGCCGAAATCGAAGTGCAGATGCAACCCTTCCAAAAAGCCCTGCAGGCATGGATGAGCATACCCGGCATCAAGCACCGTGTGGCATGGACGCTGGTCGCCGAGATCGGCACCGACATGCAAGTGTTCCCTTCACCCGCCCACATCGCCAGTTGGGTGGGAGTCTGTCCGGGGAATAACGAGAGCGCAGGAAAACGGAAAAGCGGAAAGACACGCAAGGGGAACCGCTGGGCGCGACGGGCATTATGCGAGGCCGCTTGGGTCGCCGCCAAGGCTAAGAAAAGTTATCTCGCAGCCCAATTCCGTCGCTTTGCCGCTACGCGCGGAAGCAAGCGGGCCATCATCGCCGTTGCCCACACGATCCTGACCATTGGCTATCACATGCTTCAGCGCGGGACGATCTATCAGGACTTAGGCGCAAACTACTTCGATCAGCGCCACGTTCTTCGCACCACGAAACGCTTGGTAAAGAGACTAGAGGCTCTAGGCCATCGAGTCATCCTAGAGTCACCTGTTCTCAGCCCACAAACCGCCTGAGTACATTTTCAAGGGAGGCGATTTCACTCATTGTGAACTGACCAGCAACCGGCGGGATCGGTGCAACTGCCCCCGTTGGGCGCGGCGGCTTCGTCCGTAACCACTCTATTTTAAGCAGGATGGGTAGGGGTAGAACACCTTTGGGGACTTTTTAGTCGGCGACCGTTGGCCTCTGAAATACACTCGACCGCAGCAAAAGATTTTTCACTTTTGCCCTCTTCGTCCAGCGAAAACCTGCATAAACACTGGCGATTTCGCTGGGCGCTCGATTTTCCCCGCGCGGTTTTGCTCGTAAAATCAAAAACCATGCATGGATATTGGCGATTTCGTTCTTTTGCCTTTTGGGAAGAAAACCGGAAGGCCGCATCGGCGGTGTTCATGCGGTGTTTTTGCTTTTTTCCCCGTCCAGAACGCTTTCCGACATGCTGTGGGTCGGGTGATCCCTCGACGATGGCTCCTGGGGTCTCTAATGCGGAGACTTTCGGGATTCTCTGGTGAGAGAATTGGGCAGCAGGCAGATCGGGGCGCGACTCGATAAATGGGATCGGTCAAGTTGTATAAGCGTGCCAGGACGATCCCGCCTGTCTGCTATTGTTCGATTCGACACTGACCCTTTGGTTTCGATGCGGTCGCCAGCGCCGTAGATAATCAGATTGAATAAAAGCGGACGGCGGGGAAGCGTTGGGCCATCGGATTCCGGCAATCAAAAATGCCTGAGGGTCGAGAAGACGCCGGCGCACCTGGCGCTTCCCTTTAAAAGCGAATGCGTGTCAGAGTCAATTCTCTGCGGACGTATTGGGCGCCAATCACGCGAACGCGAGTTGGAAACGTCTTTAGTGGACCAGCGGACTTTGCTTTCGCTCGGTTCGCAAGGCGCCGATCTGACGAGTCAGACCAATCTCCGCGCAGACACGTATGAAGATCTGTTTCCGGTGTGCCTGGGGAAGTATATAGGCAGCTAGTCACAAGGGAAAACAGGACGAAGACGAATTGCGGGGGGCCGAGGATTTTGTGGCAGGAAACCAAAACTACGTGATAGCAGGCCACCGTTCGTCAATGGCCTTCATGATTTCCTCGGCCCAACGAACCGCATCCGCGATTGCGCCCATTGTCGCCGGAACTCTTTTCCCGCCATCGAACTGTGCCAACTTGCGGGCAGCGAGGATACTCGACGCAATCAACAGCACGCGTTTGCGGCCTTCGTCCACGCAACGAGTCTGCATTTTGTTCGTCATACGCGTTCTGGGCTGGGGGAAACTTCACCTGTGGTCTACACCTGTCGTGTTTCCGTTTTACAGGGGTTACGACGTACTAAGGCAGTCCTCGGCGGCTCGTAAAGCGTTGTAAGTACTCAAAACCACGGTTCTGAAAAGACTGGCGTCGGCGGTTCAACTCCGTCCCTAGCCACCATCATTCTAAAGGACTTGGACGTTTTCGCAATTTCTTCAGCCCCAGTTTCAGCCCAAGATACGTCACTGGATCGTCTCCGTGAGCAGGTGGGCCTTATCTCCGGGCAGAAGTGCGGGGCCGGAGGTGGCATCCTTCGGGATCGGGCTGTGGTTGATGCGCTTTTCCATCCCTGACAGGAACTTCGGTGTGAGGCCCTTCATCATTCGCCGGATGCCAGGCCCAAACTCGTCGAAGACGTTCATCCCCGCGTCGCTGCCAATCGTCGAACCAAAATTGTTGAATGTCTCCGAAGTGGATCGCGCCCAGTATGGACGGTGAGCAGTAGCGCTCGCGACCGAGGTTAGCAACCCGAGGACATACCGCGTGTTCAGCCTCCCCTTTCCGGAATCATCACGCGTGACAAAAATGCGCGAAGCGGCGTAGGAAGCCCGGCCCATAAAACTGCTGCTGGTCGAAGCCGAATAGCGTGGGTACTGTGTGGGGGACGGCGGATCCAGGTACTTGCCAAGAAAGGCGCTCGACTTTTCTGGAGTAAACGGCACTTGATAACGAGCGGTTAAGCTGGGCTGCGGCCCGGGAATGACGTATCCCAGTTCTGTTGGGCGCATGACGCCCGTAGTGAGGGTAACCACGCCAAGTGTCAAAGGCGAGCTTGCTTTATTGACGAACGCGGGAAGTCTTTCCGCTTGGGTTGGAGGCTGTACCGACGACGGAGCATCCGGAAGTGAGCTCCACGTGCGCATTTCCGGGCGCTGCATTTCGGGTGAGTTTGAGCCGTCTGACCGTAATCCCTGATGCAAGTCAGCTGAAGCAGGCTCCTGGCACAAGGCCGCGCAAGTAGCCAAGAGAAGAAAAGTAACGACCCGAATTGGTGCAATTCCCTTCACCATAAATCGGTCCGGTTAAGGCGGCAAACGACTTATTGCGCTTCCTCGGCGATTCAGCTGGAAGCACACCTGGACGTTAGCACTCCACGGTCCATTCGTCTGAGCAAGAGTGCTCATCTTGGAAGGCACGAAGTATTGATCCGGCGTTCCACCGTTAAATGGATTCCATAGTGTTCTTTCGAGTCCGATCCACGCTACATCGGCGGGACAGTACAGGTCGGTATATCGATTGCCTTCCGTGGCGTCTTCCTGACAGTCGGTGAACCTCTTGCAGGATTGCGGTCGAAGGCATTCAGCTACCCGGCTTCCTGAGAGCCTAAGGAGAGGAGAACTAAAGATGGACTGACTTGGTTCAGAGGATCTGAAAGAGGAGAGGAACAGCTCACCCACGCTCAAGGCTATGCTGAATCTTCAGGCGTGTCCAATTCATACGAGACCGAAATTCCCTTATTTCAAGATGTGCAATTGTGAACAGATTTCCAAATTGCCACTGTTGTAAGTTACTGCCATCGAGCTACCCGGCCCAAGAGGTCGCCAGGGTCGTTTGCTCTAGTG
>JBAWFQ010000222.1:0-19748 GCA_049592035.1 Terriglobales bacterium | reverse complement strand
CATCTTTGAGGATCTCGGGAACGGCCAGACGAAACTCACCTTCATTGGAAATGAACCCATGGAGAGCGCGAAAAACAGCGGTCAAATGGAGGGCTGGAACCAGATACTCGATAAAGTTGCCGCAGTTATTGCGGGGCTAGCGCAGGCGAAATAGGACGTTGACGTTTTGACGATCGTCATGCGCGACATGCAGCTGAGGCTGGCGGCGAAGGCTTGGTTAGAACAGGCTTCTCGCCGCTCGGCCGAATAGTAGCATTTCCGGCTAAGTGACCCTTGGCTCAACTGTTGCCTTCAGGCCAATGCGCTCAGCGACCAATGTTTACCGAACTCAACATTAGTCCTGTGAAACGCGCTTGTGTTGACCAATCCGATCAACTCCCCGCTTGTCGGCCAACCGGAAGTTATCCAGAAACGAGCTTCGCGGAAGTTGACCGGATTGGTAGGACGTTAGCTTGCCGATATTATTCGCTTCGGTTGGTGTGTGTTGTGGGACGCTCACGTATCGTTCCCGTTCAAAGACTCAATCGCTGAAATTGCTTGGTCTAACTTCTCCAACCGCAACTCTGTACCGCTGCGCTCCTCGCGTAACTCCTGGAGCGCATTCCCTAGATTTACCATTTGTTACCCCCTCGGGTATTTTTGACAGCCACCAATTTGTATAGGACTCGGCTGCCCTCCGAGATTATCGTTTTCGCTTAAAACTTATCCAGCGTGACCGACCCGTCACTGGTGTGCACGGTTAATCGGTTTCCGCCGCCATTGATTTTGCCGCGGACGTCGTGGCGGCCGAAGCTGCCTTCGACGGTGATTGGAATGTTGGTCGTGATACTGCCGTCGCTGGTGTGGAGTTCTATGTCCGCCGCCAGGTCTGCCGGGATTCTGAGTGTTACGCTGCCATCGGAACTGCAAACGTCCCAAGGCTCCCGCAGTTGTGATCCGGGCCGTGCTTCCGCTTCAACCCGGCCGTCGCTGGTGCGCAGTTCAAGAACGTCGAACCGCCCGGAGACGCGCACCGAACCGTCACTGGTGTGGGCGCGCAGACTGCCATCCACATCATCGAGTTCAAGCCTGCCGTCGCCGGTTGTGAAATCCAGCTCGCCTCTTAGACCTTTCGCCGAGACGTGGCCGTCGCCGGTGTGGACATTCACCTTTGCGTTCCGTGGCATGCGGATCTCCAGTTCGATGCGACGGTTGTCGATTCCGATGGAGAAATGGGTGTGCGGTTGCCGCAACTCGATGTCGACCGCATTTCCCTGTTGATGTTCCACGATTTCCAGTCCGCCGGTTCCTATATGCCAGCCGCGGGTTGTTACGCGGGCCTCAATCTTGTTTTCATCCCAGGCTTCGACCTGGACGCTGGCGTCCCGGGCTTCGACGCGCAACTCAGGCTTTCCGGTCAGGTCGTAGGTTCTTGTCCAATCGTCGGCGTAAGCGGAACCCGTGAAGGCGGTGAAGGCGAGTATGGCGAGGAATACAGGCAGGCAAGGTTTGCGCATGGCGGCAGATCTCCATTATCCGGACACACTGCGGTCTGTAGCAGTCACACGTATGTACGGGCTAAGGGTTAGGGAAGTTCCATAAAGAATGGACGGGAATGTACGGTCGCGGACCTCAGGGGCTTAGTGCCGGAACAACTCGTATGTGCCGTCGACCAGATAGATGTCCAAGGCGCAGCTCCCACACCACCCTATAGGAGCGGCTTGAGCTCAATCAACTGACAGACAAACAGCGCAAATTTGGACTGAGTTCAGTTCGTGGCATGCTCTTCACGCATCCGTAGAGATGCAGCCGCCGAATGCCTGGCTCTTGTGGCCAAAGTCGGCCTCCCCGCTACCATCAGTCCGAATCCGGACGGAACCGCTCGCTGCCGCAGGCAACGAAGTGAGATCACAGGAGGATAGTACCGGCCGGGGCGGGATACCTCGCCGCCACAGTCGCCAGTCTGAATCATGCTTCCCTCAACAAAATGATTTCGGAAATCAGTTCGTTGCCCACCATAGACTTACAATGCTTGAGATTGCCAACTGTGCTCTGGTAAGTCCTTTGTTTGAAGTTTGTTGGCGGATTCGACTCACACACGCTTCCGCCAGTTTTCAATAACTTGCAGACTACGAAATCACTCGGAAGTCAGTTCACCACTGGGGCAAGTGACGTGCGAACGACCTTCGAGTGAGCTTGCTCCATCTCAAACAGGCTGCGACCCAGATCACAACGGGAGTGGCACGCGAGTTCGGATCTTCTCGAACTCGCACGTTCCCAGACCGCGCTCGGACGCCATTTTCAAGTACGGTAGCGATGAAGAGTCCAAATTCCAATATGCCTTTGCCACATAAGCATCAAGCGCCACCGGATCGGTTCCGGCTACCAGCGTCTTTTTGAGCAGGACATCATCAAGGTTGCCCCCCGTGGGGCCGTTCCGGATGAGCACGCGATAGCAATCGATGATGGTAAGAGTGGGACGCATGAAATCCGCGAGATCAACCAAGCTTTCGTGGATTTTCTGGTGCAACTGATGGCGCGCTCCACCCAGGATGCCGTACCAGTTCTTCATCCCCAAGGTCGTGCCGGTCAGGCTGTGGTGTTTGGCGATCGGGACGTTGATGATCTTGTCGGCATTCAGGAAGGGATCGAAAATCGGCCAGGCGCGCAGAACCTCTCCCTGCAGGTCGACATCTTTGAATCTGGCGGGATCGGGCAGGATGACCTCGGCGCCTTCGTGTCGCGCGGCGTCGGCAATGCCCGACCTCTGAAAACAGCGGCGCGGGTTGTTACAACTCACATCGGTCACGATCACGCGCTTCGCTCCAGCATTCCAGCACTGCCGCACGATCTCTGCGACGATTTTCGGGTTGGTGTTGGCCGCCTGTTCTGGAGTGCGGTCCCAGCCGATGTTCGGCTTCACCAAGACAATGTCGGTGCGAGAGACGAAGCGATGGATTCCGCCCAGTTCTTCGAGGGCAGTCCGCGCCAGTTGTTCGGGGTCATCTCCCTGGATGACCGTCATCTCAGGCCAAGCTGCATCAGCCGCCACGGTATGACTGCGTTTCAGATTGATGGCCAGCTCGGGCGCGGGACGCTGGCTGTGTTCGCTCAGCCAGAATCCGAGGCCGGCGGTTCCGGCGGCGACTCCTCCCAGGCGAAGCAATTTGATTAATGCTTCACGACGGTTGAGGATGGCGTTGCCGGTCGAGGGCATATTGTTTTGACCTCTTTGCTTTTGCGCGACGACTAAATTCTAATCTCGTTCTGGTGGCAACACTATGCAGTCCGTCACAGCGCCGTGTGCGAAACCTTCGACGTCGGCCGTGAGGACGGCTCTCGGGCTGATTGGGTTCAGCGCGGTCATTGGCCAGATCGTTCTCATGCGGGAGCTCATCGTCGTCTTCAACGGCAACGAGATTTCGCTGGGGATCATGCTCGCCACCTGGCTCTTCTGGACTGCAGCCGGCAGCAGTCTGAGCAGCTGGTTTGCACTGGGCGGGAACCGCGCTCGTCGGGTAGTCGCTGCGCTCGAATGCCTGCTCGGCATCAGCCTGCTGCCGACAATCTGGGCATTGCGCGCCTCAAGATCTTTTTTTCAGACAGTGCCGGGCGAGTTAATTGGTCCGGTGCCGATGCTGCTGACATCCCTGGTATGTCTGAGCTTGTTTTGCTTTGTGGCGGGAGCGCTGTTCGTGGTTGCGACCCGGATGTACGCACAGGAGTGCACCGTCTCTGCACGCGCCGCTACCAGCTCGGCTTACTTGCTGGAGGCCGCTGGTTCCGGCTTCGGAGGGATCTTGGCCAGCATTGTCTTGCTGCGCTTTCTTGGGTCTTTCCAGATTGCGATTGTCGTCGCGCTCCTGAACCTCTGTATGGCAGCCATCTTGTTGTTCCGGATGAACCGCAAGCAGCTTGGGGCCGTGACGATGGCGGCGGCAATGGTCGCGATCGTTCTCCTTACAAGTCTTCTCCTTCTATATGCTGCACCGGTGTTGGACAGGTCCGCGCAGGCCCGCCTGTGGCGGGGATTTCACCGGGTGGGATCGCGTGACTCGATTTACGGCAATCTGGCGGTCATTGAATCTGGCAATGAAACTGGCAATGCAACCGGCAATATCCGCAGCATCTATGACAACGGCGTAATCCTCGCCAACGCGCCGGACGAGAACGCCGCAGAAGAAGCGGTTCACTACGCGCTCTTGGAGCACCCGGCGCCGAGGCGCGTTCTCATGATCGGCGGCGGCGTAAACGGCAGCATTGCCCAGGCGCTGAAGCATCCTACTATCGAGCGGATCGACTACGTTGAGCTGGATCCAGCGCTCATCGACATGGCGCGGCAGTTTTTCCCCGCGCAGTCCGCTCCAATTGCTTCGGATCGTCGGGTGCACGTGCACTACGCGGACGGCCGGTATTTTCTCAAAAGCACTGGCGACACATTCGACGTGATCATTCTGAATGTGCCCGATCCGCAGACCGCGCAGTTGAACCGGTTCTACACGGCCGAATTCTTTCGTTCCGCTCGCGCTCACCTTGCGGCTGGCGGACTGCTCGCCTTGCAACTGAGATCCTCGGAAGATTACATCAGCCCTGACTTGGCGGAGTTCCTGCGCTGCATTCAGCACACACTGCAAACAGTCTTCCCTTACGTTGTCGCCATCCCGGGCGAAACCATCCACTTCTTTGCCGCTACCGAACCCGATGTTCTGACAGACAATCCCCAAACGCTGATGGCAAGATTGCAGGAGCGGAATCTGAAGACGCAGTACGTTCGGGAATACTTCATCCCCTTCCGCATGATGCCCGATCGCATGGAGCAGGTTCGCGAGCAACTGCGACCGCTCGCGTCGACGCCTGTCAATCGCGACTTCGAGCCGATCGCCTATTACTTCGACATTGTGCTATGGAGCACGCAGTTCAAGTTGGGCTATTCGCGCTGGTTCCGAGCCGCCGCGCACATCCCTTTCGCCGGTGTCCTTGAGACGGTCCTCGTTGTCTCATTGTTGGTGGCAGCTCTTCTAGCATTGGTGCCCGCTCGCGAGAAACGCGCTCGTTCTTCCGCAGCGGGCTGCATGGCTGCGACCGGATTCACGCTGATGGCTCTACAGATTTTTCTGCTACTGGCATTTCAGTCCGTCTACGGATACGTTTACCAGCAACTTGCGATCCTGATTACCATGGGCATGGCAGGCATTGCTTACGGAAGTTGGCTGGGCATCCGCCGCATTCGCTCCAACGATAGTCCACCCTACCGCACTATGGGAACGACTCAGTTCCTGCTCGCGCTTTCTGGCCCGGCGCTGATATTTGTAGTTAGCCTGCTGTCAAAAATCTCTGGGATGACGGCAACATGGCTGGCGGCGCAGTTTGTATTTCCTGCGTTGGCTGCTCTCTGCGGAATGCTGGGGGGCTATCAATTTCCTGTCGCGACGGAGATCTATCTTCACGACCGTGACAACATGAATGACCTCGGCGGCCAATCACGGTTGGGCGCGCTCTACGCCATCGATCTGCTGGGCGGATGCGTGGGCGCGCTTCTGTTGAGCAGTTACCTCATCCCGGTGTTTGGCTTTTGGAAAACTGCCTGGCTCAGTGCGGCGGTGAACCTGGCGCCGGCGCTCCTGGCCGCGCGAGTAAGCCTGGAGGCGAAGATGCATCGGGCGTAAGCGCTTGCGGCCGGTTCTCATCGAATACCACCGCGGTAAACATGAAGATGTCGGTGTTCTCATCCTTCCAGCAGTTGGAGTGCATGCCCGCTTTAACGCACGTTTCTCCCAAGAACTTCTGTCGATCCCATTTTTCTTCCACCGGCACCTGCGGAAGGAAAAGGCCTTCATAGGCGCCATTCTTCATCAGCAAGCCGTGCTGGCCAATCTTGATCTCTCGAATGTCTAATACGCGCCGCAGCGGTGACAGCACGGAAATTTCATACTCAAGTTGCGGCAACTCTGAAGCCGACACCGGCTGGAAGCGTGGGTCGCGCAGAGCGGCCAGCGTAGCCGTATCGCGCACGGTCATGTAAAGCGGTTTCTCGGCGGAGGTGTAGCCGATGCACCCCCGCAATTCTCCCGACTTGCGCAGAGTCACGAACGCGCCGCGCTCCTGATTCAGCACTTCGCTAGCGCTCGCGGCTGGTTCATACGCTTTTTTCTCGCGCACGGCGTACTCCACCGACTTGCGCGCCAGAGCGAGCAGTTCGTTTTTCTCGTGGCCATTCAGTGAGAATTGCGACTCCACTGTCTTTCCGCCTTGAGTTTTAAAAAAAACGTCCGCGCTGTATCCAACCACGCGCGAGTGATCTCCTGTGATGTCGCCTGAATTGGCGTACTTGAGCACGACGGCCTGGTTCGCTCCCATGCGCTCGGCTGCAATCATCGCGGCTACGATGGGCGCACCGCCACAAGCTTCCCAGATCCGCGCTTGGAAGTTTTGCGACATGCTGAAGTAGTCCCAGACCTGTAGCGCATTCAGCGTTTTATGGTCGATCTTCACAGCGTCGTCGTAGGGGTGATAGTGCGATAAATCGGAGCTGGCCACGATCAGCGTGTCGCTGCTGCCCGTGTCACCGCTACGATGGATTAGCTTTGCCAGAGCCACACCGAGCGCACGGCTGCTTTCATAACTCTGGTCCCCCATGACGATGGGCACGAGTTCGAAATCACCCAGCACTCGCTGCAGCCACGGCAATTCCACCTCGAGCGCATGTTCAGCGCCTGCCTTGGTGGGAGTATGTCCCTGGCTGGAGAATTTGATGGTTGGGCTCATCTGCACGAGTCGCCTGGCAAACGCCTTATCTACCGGGACAGTTCCGAGCGGCGTTGCATAGGCGTCGCCGTCGTAGACGGAAGTGAAATCAAAAGCCACATAGTGCGACGGTGCAATCACCACCACGCGCGAGAACTTGCGTCCTTTCAGCGCTGCATATGTATAGGCAGCGACGGGGCCGGAGAACTGATAACCGGCGTGCGGCGCAACCACCGCGAGAATCGGGTCATTGATCGTCGGGTGATTGATCGGCGGCTGAGACGCGTGCGCCAGCATGTCATCCATCATCGCCGTGAGCGTCTTGGGGTCGGCGGGGTAAAAGCCGCCGGCGACACCGGCTTGTCGCACATTCTGCGGAGCGGCAGCACGCACGTGCCGCAGTGCCGTAACCGCCAGGATCATAATAACGATGAATAGAGCCGCCAGCCCGTAGATTTCAGGACGAATCTTGATCTTCATGCGAAAACTCCTTTCGCACTCTCACGCGTGCCAAATGCCGGGGATCGGCTGCTGACAAAATGGGCAACCGCCCTTGCGGATCAGCATCTGACTCGCCGTAAAACCTACGCGTTCCACCAACATGCGGTGGCACTTCGGGCAGTAGGTATTTTGTGCAGGATGTCCCGGCACATTGCCAATGTAGACGTAGTGCAAGCCCTCGGCGTCGGCAATCGCCTTGGCACGCTCCAGCGTGGGCACCGGCGTGATGGGCAGGTTCTTCAGCAGATATTCCGGATGAAATTGCGTAAAGTGGATCGGCACATCCACGCCCAGGTTGGTCTTGATCCAGCGTGCCAGGCCTTGGAATTCGGAGTCGCTGTCATTCAGCGTCGGCACTACGAGGTACACGATCTCGGTCCACTTGTTCATCTTCCGTAATGTGACCAGCGAGGCCAGCACCGGCTTCAACTCGGCAACGACTACATCCTTATAGTAGGACTCGGTGAACGCCTTCAGATCAATCTTGACCGCATCCGCCTTTCCGTAGGCCGTCTTCAGCGAGTCCTCCTGCATGTAGCCATTCGACACAACTACGCTGCGGACGCCGGCTTCGTGACCGGCATCGGCTGCATCCATCAGGTACTCGCTGAAGATCACCGGCTCGCTATAGGTGTAGGCAATGGTCGGACAGCTATAGTGCTTCGCCAGATCGGCAACTAATTTCGGGGGCGCGTACTCGGCCGGAACCTGCTCCGGACGCACCTGCGAGATGTCCCAGTTCTGGCAAAATTTGCAGTTAACGTTGCAGCCCGCCGTGGCCAGCGAAAAAGCGAGCGTCCCCGGCAGGTAGTGGAACAGGGGCTTCTTCTCGATGGGATCAACGTGCGCGGCGCACACCCGCGAGTGCACCAGCGTGTAGTAGCTTCCTCCGCGATTCTCACGCACACCACAGTAGCCGCGTTCCCGGTCTCCCACCGTGCATTCGCGCGGACACAGCTTGCATTTGATCTTCTTGTTATTTGGAAGCTTCTCGTAGAACTTCGCTTCGACGGTAAATCGCGAATCATCCTGCTTCTGCGGAGCAGATTGCGCGGGGGACGCAACGAGGGGAACAAACTTACCGACGCCGAGAACCGCTCCCGAGGCCAGAGCGCACTGCAAGAACGACCGGCGATCGAGTTCATGCGACATGTTGAACCCTCATCACGCACTTCTACACTTCGACAACCGCGATTCTCCTCGGATCATTCGTGCCCAGTCGATGCTGCGTATCGGCAGCGGTCGCGATATAGTTCGGTGCTCTCTTATCGCCTTCCAGCGTCTTCAATCCCTTTTCGGCCCGCTTGCGCTCGATGATCTGCCAACCCGTGTAGTCGAGTGCGACGGGATCCTGCGAAACGATCAGGGCATTGTTCTTCCAACTGTATTCCGGTTTGAATCCCGGTCCACCTTCGAAGCACGCTGTGGTCGCATCGCAGATGGTCAATCGCATCCGGGTTCTGATTTCCGGCAGCATGTTCAAGTCCGCGATGTAAGGATTGCAACCGTTGGGGTGGTACTTGTTCGGGTTATGAATGACGCCATACATGTTTTTCAGGGCAATGGTTACGCCGGCGCCGTCATGGTCTTTCAGCACTGGAACATTGATCAGGACATTGCAGCGCTGCGTCAGAATCTTCGACAACCGGCTGCCCACACTGCCGTGCGTGACCAGTTGCTGCTCGTAATCGACGCGATCGGTGCCGAAGCATTGCGCGCGGTTTCCGCCCGTCGACACATGGAATCCAACGTGTTCCATCTCATCGCTGTCGCGGTCCCAGACGACGATATCGCTCGCCTTGATTCCGGCTTCCTGCAAGCGCTCGCAGATGGCTTGGACGAGCTGAACGTTGCTGGAGAGTCCGCGTCCTCCGAGCGTATTCACTTTCAGTCCAACCGTGTCACCCGGGCGCACCAGCTTCTTCCACGTTTCAATCGGATTATCGCGGTCGAAAAGAGCCTGCATGGAACGATCCAGGAGGGTCAGCATCCGGTGCGAATCCACCGTCGCGCCCGTACCGCGCAGCATGGGGTCGTGCGCGATCACAACTCTGGATTTCGCGAGCGCTGCTTCTTGTTCTGCTGCCGCGAACAGTCCCATCCTGCCGCCGGCGCCGAGAACCGCAGCGCCAGCAAGACACTTCTTCAGAAAATCCCGCCGGTTGTTGCTGGATATTGCGCTCATAAGGATTCTCCGGGGAACCCGCAACCAGCTCCGAGGATACTCAAACTACCTATACCGCAATCCGTCTGACGTTTCAGTGACGGAGAGCACTTTTGGCAATCATCGCCGGGCGAGCCGCGACTCGATACCGCGCCCGAGCTGCAAGAGTGCCTGTTGTGTTTCCGCCGATTCCTCAAAGGCGACAATTCGAACCAAATAAGCTCCCTTGCGGAAGACGAGGCTCTGGTTCGACAAGCGCGCGTCGTCTCCCAGTTGGATCGGTTTCACATTGACAGAAGGCTCCGAATTGAAAATTTTCGCGGCGCCATCTGCGTTTCCCATGGTGTAGATGTCCACGGTCGCGTTGGCCTTGTTCTGAAATATGTAGTCAGCCGTAGACACTCGCTGCACACCGGCCTTCAGGTACCGTTCCGCGTCGCCGTCGATGTACTTCCACAGGTCGGCCGCCTCGAAGGTCCGTGTATCTCCAGTCGTCGCCCAGCCCGCAACTTCATTTGAGGCAGGGAAAAAAGATGGCTCAGTCCGCGGTTGACGCTTACAACTGACGTTCAGGAGCACAGCGACACCGACCATGACCAGCAGCACTCCGCGGACTTTAGCTGCTCCGACACTCATCACCGCGGCCTCTCCTTGCCCCGGTTCAGCAGGATCTGGTTGGTTCGCGATCGGCTCTCGCCAACACTGGTCACGTAAACTGCCGGGCGATCTTGAACCGGGCAAGCGTATTCGCACGCGCCACAGCCCACGCAGCGATGAGGATCGACAAACGGTTGTTTCACCTCCTTGAGCTGGCCCCCTGCATCCGCGACGTCGGCGGGTTGCAAATAGATGGCCTTGGGCGAGGTCGGACACCACTCCTCGCAGACAATGCACGGGGTTGCCATGGCCCAAGGCAGACAGCGCCCACGATCCAAAAACGCTGTTCCCAGACTGATCGGCTTGGCGTCGCCCGGAACGACGCTCGCAACCCGCGCATCCCAGCCCTTTTCTTTCGCCGTAATCTCCCAGATTGCACCGGTAGGACAGACCTCGGAGCACAACACGCAACTCGACTCGCAGTAGCCAATCCGCGGCACCATGACCGGAGTCCAAAGACCTTCCAACCCCGCTTCGGTCAGCGCGGGCTGCAGCGCGTTGTTGGGGCAGACCTTCATACACTCGCCGCAACGTATGCAGCGCGACAAAAAGTACTCTTCGTCCAGCGCGCCTGGAGGACGCAGCAACCGCTCATGGCGCTCGACGGCGAATCCAGGCGTGCTTCGGAGTAGTGGAACCACGGCCGCCCCCGCCGCCAATCCGGTGAGCACCTTGCGTCTTTGCAGGTTCGTACCGATGGACTTTTGTGCGGGGAAAAACTTGAACTGCAGGCCGTGCTCCGGACACTCATCAATGCAGTTCAGACAGAGATGACACTCCGGCTGACGCCATGGAACACCGCCGATTGGATCGTCGCCGCCCTGGCAACGCAGCAGGCAGCGATTGCAGTTTTCGCAGTGCTCTGGGGTTTTGACTAATCCAAGAATCGACCAGCGCGATACGATCCCGAGCAGGGCACCCAGCGGACAAAGTGCGCGGCACCAGAAACGGGTCACGCGAAAATTCAGCGTTAGAAGAAAAATGAAGACGACGCCAAGCCAAACCCCTTGCCGAAAGTAGGGCTGTTGGAAGCTGAGCAGCAGCGCTCCGAAAATGAAATGCAGTCCGCTGCCTGCCATCTGCACCGCCGCAAATCTGCTGTGTTCGAGCGCGTGCAGCATCGCGCCCAGGGCGTAGTTCGTTCCCGGCCAAATGGAGAGGCCAAGTGAGCGCACCAGTAACGAGAAAGGATCCAGCCACCCGACGATCCCTGTGCCCAGTACAGCGGCGATTAGGGCCGCGATCAATAGGTAGTACTTTGTTGTCTGCCAGCGCTTGTACCGGTTCGATTCAATCAGTTGTTTTCCACGTTTGCGCTCGGACGTCAGACTGCTGAAGAAGTGGTGGATTGACCCCAGCGGACAAATCCAACCGCAAAAGAAGCGTCCGAACAACATCGTAGGAATCAGAACGACCAGGCTCCACAACAGGCCGTGGTACAAAGCGCGGCTGGAGAGCGCATTCGACAACATCACCAGTGGATCGAATTGGAAAAACAACTGCACCGGATAGGGAAGCCGGATCTCACTGCCGCCAGCATGCAGCGATCCGCGAAACTCGGTGCGTAACAAGAGAAACAGAAATAGTGCGAAGAAAACAATCTGCGAAAACCAGCGCAACTTTGTCGGCTTAAGACGCACCGCGTACTCCTTGCATGTCAACGCAGCGGACCCGGGTAACAGGCTGAGCCTTGGCACTCGCGGCCCCCGCGCCGCACCCTTCTTATCTTCCGCTCTTATCTTCCGCTCTTATCTTCCGCCCAGCGGCTTCCGGCTTCTGTGAGCAAGATCACGTTGTTTTGGCCACATGCGCAGAACTCAACCGTGCGCCACACTCCTGAAATGGAATCCACGACTTGATGTGCAGCAAAAACAAGAACCATTTTCGACATAGTAAAGCCGGATTCTTCAGCAGAGGCGCCCCAACGAAAAGGAAGTGGGAGTCTGCAGGTTCTCAGACTCCCACGTTTCCAACTATGTCTTCGATTTACGCAATCCTACGGTACTCGGTCGGGGTCGCGATAAACCCATTGCAGGTTGTGACCCCGGTGCAAGAGGTTGGGCTATAACTCAGATTGTTTTGGGGCCTAACGGCGGACCGGCAGCCATAACGTGAGAACGGCGTCATGCACCGGTCAAACCAGCCCTTCGAGAGCGCGACCGAGATCTTCCCTTAAGTCCCTCACATCCTCCAGCCCAATATTCAGTCGCACAATGCGGTGCCCATAATCAGGGCGTCCGGGTGTGGCATGAAAATCGTACGCAACCGCCAGGCTGGTTACGCCCGCCCAACTGTATCCGATCTCGAACAAATCCAGTTTGTCCACGAATTGTTGAACCTGCGTTTTGCTGAACCGTGGCTGGAACACAATCGCGAACACGCCCGTCGATCCGGTGAAGTCGCGCTTCCAGAATTCATGTCCCGTGCAAGAGGGAAGCGCCGGATGCAGCACGCGTTCAATCTCCGGACGCTCACGCAGCCAGCGCGCCAAGGTCAGCCGCCGCATCTTCTTTGCGTCCGAATGGATCAGCTTCGTCTTCCAGTTCTTGTCCATATCCATGAGTTTAGAGTAAATGGCGCGACGTTTGCCCCGGTCTCACTCGTCGAAAGTGTCTCGCGGCGCGTGAAAGTCCTCCGCCACACCCTTGATCTTGAGGAAAGGAGTCCCATACCATTGCATGTCCATAACTATTTCTGACGATTCTCGTCCAAGGTGAATATGCGCGTACATTTTGCATTCCTGTTGTTGCTTCTGGCGGCAGCTTTCTCATTGGTCAATGCTCAAACCTCACCGTCTTCCGATCCCATGTTGCCCTACAGTCCCAGTCTCGATGTCTCGTCGATGGACAAATCCGTCGACCCTTGCGTGGATCTATACCGTTATTCCTGCGGCGGTTGGCAGACGAAAAATCCAATCCCACCCGATCAGACTTCATGGTCGGTCTATGCCAAGCTCTATCAGGACAACCTGGATTTTCTCCGCGGAATTCTGGAACAGGCGGCGCAAACCGATAAGCCACGCAATGCCGTCACCCAGGAGATTGGAGATTTCTACGCGGCCTGTATGGATGAAACCGCCGTGGAAAAACGTGGGCTCGGAGCGATTGAGCCGGAACTCGATGCAATTGCACGGCTCAAGTCAACGAAAGAGCTTACTCCGCTGGTGGCGCGCCTGCAGCTGATTTACTACCGGTATTCCTACACCAGTTCCGTGCTTTTTTCGGCGGGCTCGACGCAGGATCCGGACAATTCCGAGCAGGTCATCGCCGATGTCGATCAGGGCGGCCTTGCCCTGCCCGATCGCGACTACTACACCAAAGAGGACGCCAAGTCGAAAGAAACGCGCGAGCGCTACCTTCAACATGTGCAGCGCGTCTTTGAATTGCTGGGTGATGCCCCGGCCGTTGCGAAACAGAGCGCGGAGACCGTCTTGCGTCTGGAAACGGCCATGGCTAAGGCTTCTCTTACTCGCGTCGAGCGCCGCGACCCGCACAAGCTGGTTCATAAAATGAAAGTTGCCGATCTTATTCAGCTTGCTCCCAATTTTGACTGGGTTGCTTACTACCACGAGATGCAATATCCGGAGATCGGCATTCTGAACGTCGATGCGCCCGAGTTCATCAAGGAACTTAACCTGCTTCTGTCGTCAGAACCGATCGACAGTTGGAAATCCTATTTGCGCTTTCATGTGGCTGATACATCGTCTCCATACCTTTCTTCGAAATTCGTTGAGGAAAGCTTCGAGTTCTATCGCAAATACCTTCGAGGCGCGAAAGAAATGCAGCCGAGGTGGAAGCGCTGTGTGCAGTACGTCGACTATGACTTAGACGAGGCGCTGGGTCAGGCCTATGTGGCCAAAGTTTTTTCTCCCGAATTGAAGCAGAGCACGCTCGACATGGTGCAGCGCATCGAAGAAGCCATGGCCGCGCGCATCAAGGCGCTCGACTGGATGAGTCCGGAAACCAAACAGCAGGCGCTGATCAAACTGGCGGGAATCCGTAACAAAATTGGCTATCCCGACCATTGGCGCGACTACAGTTCGGTGAAGATTGTTCGCGACGATTTTGCGGGCAACGTCGAGCGCGCCCATCAGTTCGAGAGCCGCCGCCAGATCAACAAAATCGGCAAGCCGGTCGATCATGGCGAGTGGGACATTTCCGCGACCACCGTGGATGCGTACTACAATGCGCAGATGAACGACATTAACTTTCCCGCGGCCGTCTTGCAGCCGCCGCTCTACGATCCGAGAATGGATGCCGCCCCCAATTATGGCAATACCGGTGGCACGATTGGGCACGAACTCACCCACGGCTTCGACGATGAGGGCAGCCAGTATGACGCGAAAGGGAATCTGAAGAATTGGTGGACAAAGGAAGACCGGGAGAAGTTCGACGCGCGCACTCAATGCGTGGACGATCAATATTCAGGCTATGTTGCGGTG
This sequence comes from Terriglobales bacterium, assembly GCA_049592035.1. GTDB lineage: Bacteria > Acidobacteriota > Terriglobia > Terriglobales > Acidobacteriaceae > Acidiflorens. The sequence goes on along the minus strand of JBAWFQ010000222.1, from coordinate 5,262 downwards.
GACGATGTTCACGTCAACGGCAAGCTGACCTTGGGCGAAAACGTTGCCGATCTGGGCGGCGAGATTCTTGCTTACATGGCATGGAAGGATGCGACCAAAGACAAGAAGCTCGAGCCCATCGCCGGCCTGACTCCAGATCAGCGTTTCTTCGTCGGATTCGCGCAGTGGGACTGCTCCAACCTGCGTCCTGAAGATCTGCGCATGCGCGCCATGACCGACCCGCACGCGCCCTCGTCTTATCGCATCAACGGAGTTGTGGTCAACATGCCCGAGTTCTCGGAGGCCTTCTCCTGCAAACCAGGGCAGCCGATGGTGAAACCTGCCGCCAAGGTCTGCAAGGTTTGGTGATTCAGTATTAAGAAGCTTGGGCCGGCTGCATCAATGCTTTAGCACCACAGACGAAATCACCTGCTCCAGCAGTCGCTTGGCGCATGGACCCTGGGCGGTGAACACCCACACATTGCCTTGGTCGGCCAGTACGGTACCTGCTTCCTGATCCGAAGACACTATGATCGCGCGGTGTCCGGCAAGGGCTCTTGTGCCTTGCGTTCCGGTGATGCCGGCATCGCGAAGATACTTCTCTCCATCGAACTTCGCGGATGGAAGAGAGGCTGATAGATTTTCCACCTCCACTCGCTGGTTCTCCGGCCCGTCCATGGCGACGACCGTGGTCTGTGGCCACACTAGATCGAACCCTGAGAACTTGAACGATGATGGTTTTACGATCGAAAAACCCAACCACGGGTTGCGGTAGGTGTCATCCGTGATGGTGAAGGGCTTCGCGTCTTCAGGCACAACGATGCTGCGGCCGCCAACGGTGTATTCCAGAATTGTGATGTCAACATTCCCGAACAATTGGCCCAACGATCCTACTTGCGCCAGCGTTCCTTCTTCCAGTGCGCTGGTAAAGAAACTGAATCTTGCAGCATCGGCCGCGCCGGGTGCATAGAGCGCGCCATCCAGCGGAATCCACTGCCGACCGATCATGACTTCGATCCAGGCATGACCGCCCCAAATGCCGCCCGCATAAACGTAGCCCATGCGTAAACGCGATGGAATGCCCGCGGCCCGCGTCAGAGAACCCAGCAGCATGGAGTATCCGAAGCAGGTACCACGGCGATCGCGCGCAACTTCCGACGCCGGCGCGACAGCGATGCCAGCATCGAAGTGCATGTTCTCGTTCGTCCATTGCTGCAAGGCTCGCGCCGCCCGCCACGCATCGCGCTCGTTCCCGGCCACACTGGCGGCAATACCTTTGATATTGGAATCGTCCGACTGCAGCAGAGCGTTCGGGGCGAGGTAGGGAGCCAGGCTGGCATTATCGACGGCAGGCCGCGATCCATGCTGCTTCGGCTCCAGGCGTGTTACCTGCAATATGACGTAGGCGGGTGTTTTCTCGAGAACTTTCTGATTGTCGGCGTCAAGCTCGGGCCAGCCCAGGTCCGGGCGATGATGAGTGATCTTCAGTTTGATGCTCTCGATCAGGCGCTCCTCGGGCAATCGGATGTTGGCCTTCACAATCGAACGGCTGAATGTTTCTTCGGGTAGCGTTGCGCCTTGCCCACCGGCGAGTTCCGCCTCCTGCGATTGGGTGCGGATGGCTTCAATATCGCCCAAGGGAGTCGGCATCGACTGGCGAAGCATCCAGCCTTCGTGATCGAGCCAGACGGTTATCTTGCCCGGCATGGAACTCATGGTCTCCTCCAGCTTGAGGCCGGGGTGGGGCCGTTGGTCGATCGTCACGTCTTCCGCGCTGACGAGCGTAGCTGTGATCGTCACAACCGCGCCCAACTCGGGAGAGAACGTCCGATAGGAAACGGTATCGCCGGGCTTGTGTAGTTGCGCCACGGTCAGCCGCCGCGCTCCTTCCAGCCCGAGCAAACTGCCGGTGAATGGAGCACTGCGCTCATACGTTTTTCCGCCGGTTGTGGTGCTGATTTGAAGCGTTCCATCGCCCACACGCACGGCCATGTGTGTCGTCTGGTCGGAACTCGATATGTCGCTGGCCACGGCCTTGAGTTGGCCGTCGCCGGTTTCGTTGTATTGAGACGTAGACTTCATTTCCAGCTTGCTGCCCAGGCGATTGAAAATGAGATCGCTTTCCAGGGAGGTCACGGTGGTCCCATCCGGACTCTTCGTGGTGGCTTCGCGATAGCTGCCGGTGGGCTGGCCGGCCATGCGGTAAACGGCCCGGATCCCTTGTGCCGGATCGACTGTTTGCGGCTGCGCATTCTGGGCGGCTGCATTGGATTTGGTAGAAAGGAAAAATGCGAGGATAAGAAAGAGCAGCTTCGAGAGCTGCGTTCTTGGTTGTTGGAGCTTCGAGTGGCAATTCATTGCGAGATTCCTCCGTTGGCATGCGACCGTTTGGTGCGGTCTAGTCAGAGGTAGTCTCGAATCCGCCACAACCTTACACAGAAAAAGACAGCCACGCAAAAAAAAATTCTGTAAGGAACTGCCTCCGCAAGAGACTATCTGACTGACATCGGGGTTTGGAATGCGGCCGGATGACGAGGTTTGTGCGGTTTCGGGTTTTATAAAGGACGGGAGAGGCGTCGCTGCCGAAGTGAGCGAAAATCCAGATCTGGGCAAAACCCGCCGCGAGCAACTCGAAGCGGAGTATGAGCGGTTATGGGCTGAGTTTGGCGCCAGTCTCGGGCGACTGGCTTCATCCTACGAATCGCACGCTCATGCTCGCGAAGATCTTCTCCAGGATATACGCCTTGCCATCTGGACGGCTCTGCCTCGGTTTCGCGGCGATGCGTCTTTGCGGACGTTTGTCTTCCGCATTGCTCACAATCGTGCGTTGACCCACGTATGGCAAAGAAAGCAAGCTGGTCAACCCGAAGATGCGGAGGATGTGGTGGACGCGCGCGAAAGTCCCGAAGCTTCTGTCATCCAAAATGCAAATCGGGTAAAGCTGGTGGAAGCGACTCGAAGCCTACCCATACCTTTCCGTCAGGTGATCACCCTGGCGTTGGAGGATCTGTCCCACGCGGAGATTGCCGCGGTTCTAGGTATCAGCGAGAACAATGTTGCCGTGCGCATGAACCGCGCCCGCAACCTGCTCAAGGAAATATTAGGGAGTCGGCGATGAAAGACGATATGGAACTCAACGATTGGCGCACGGAGTGGAAAGCGCAGACCGTCGCGACCGAAAAGAGTGCAGTCGATCTGCGGGCTGGCGCGGTCAAACAGCAGCGCCGTCTTCGCACCGCGCATGTCGCGGAACTTTTCGCTGCCGTGATCTTTCTTTGGTTCAGCGCGGTCGTCGCCTGGCGGACTCCCGGGTTGGAAACATGGCTATGGGCTGGAATCGTCTGGGCGGGCACATTGGCCGCTACCGCGTTCTCTCTCTGGAACTGGAATATTTTGTGGAAAGCCAATGTCAAGTCGGTGGCGGAGTTCGCGCTGGACTACCAGAAGCGTTGCATGGCCAGCCTCAGGGCCGTACGCTTCGGCATGAGATTTCTGGTGGTTCAGAACGCAATCGCTATTCCCTGGCTCACGTGGGGCTATCTCCGGCACCGTCTGACAGACGTGAGGTTCGCGGAAGCGATTACTCTTATTGCCGCTCTGTCCCTTGGATTCTGGCTGCTGTTCACTCGTTTTCGACGCGCGGCGCTTCGCGATCTGGAGGGATTGGACGCATCGCACGTACTCCCGACGGAATGAACCGCCGATTCGTACATTTGGATATTCGTGAAGGTCTTAATCCACCTGCCGGTGGTGTTCGTTTCTCCCTTCCTGATATTCTGCTGGTCATTTGGGAGAAACCTTATGCGCAATCTGGTACTTGCGTCCGTTCTTCTGTTCGTTGTTTCCATATCTGCCTCCGCTCAAAGCACGCGCCATCCCTTCACCTTCGACGATGCCGCAACCCTGCGCAGTGCGCACGCTGTCGCAGTTTCGCCAGATGGCAAGAGCGTTCTGTACGGCGTGAGGTTTGGCGGCACTAAGGGCCCTGACAACACAGAGTGGCAGTTGATCGCGACCTCTGGCGGCGAGTCGCGTCACCTCAATGTTCCGGAGAAATTCCGGCCTACGGGGTTCACTCGCGATGGCACGGCTTTTTACGGCTTGTATGAAGTGAACAAGATGGCTCAGCTTGCCACGTTGCCGCTCGCGCCAGCGAACACTCCTGCCGCAGCGGCAGCCACTCCGGTCCCTCTTACCGCCCTGCCGAGGGGCATTCATTCCGCCTTCATTTCCCCGGATGGCTCGCACTACGCAATCCTGGCCGATCCGCGGCTTCCCGATCCCCTGGCGGATATACACACGGTTATCGAAACACAAGCCACGAGCCTTTACGTGATCGGCGCCGATGGTTCGGGCGGCTCATGGTGGTGTCCGACATTGCGAGATGCGGCTGAGGTTGCCTGGTCACACGACGGCGCTTCGATTGCGGTTTTGTCACAGACGCCGAAAGTCGGTTTTCATTATGCCCGCTCGTTCATCGACGTTTGCAACGCCGCCGGTCTGCGGCACGTCGCCACCATCGACAACGCGGCCGCCGGAATTGGCTGGATCAATGGCGACCAAGATCTGGCTTTTTTGAGCACGACCTCACAAGTGCTGACGCCGGACCATGTCTGGACCGTTGCCGCGGGCGGTGGAACTCCGGTGGACCGCACGCCGAAGCTCGAGGGCAGCGCGATGCAATTGTCGGTAGACGCCCACGGAAATGCGTGGGTGGTTGTAGCGCGCGGCGTCAGGTCAGAGGTCGATGCCTTTCAGAATAACTCGCTGATCCCCACCTACCAGTGGCCCGATGGGACCATCGACAGCAGTCCCGTCTCGCCGCAGATCGCTTCAGCACAGGTTTCTTCGGTACCCGAGGTACAGGCCTTCACCGTTGCCGATCCGCAGCACGCGTCCAATGTCGCCGTCGCACACGGCAATACGCTACAGCGCATCACCAACGAAGGCGAGGATCAACTGGCGAAGATTGCATTGGGCGAGGAGCGAGCAGTCCACTGGACCAGCAAAGAGGGGATTGCCCTGGAGGGAATCGTCACCTTTCCCGCAGATTACCACGCCGAACGGAAGTATCCTTTTATGTCGCTGCCGCACGGCGGGCCGGAAGGGAATGATACGCTTCGGCTCGACAGCTTTACCCGGATATTTGCCGGCATGGGCTACATCGTTTTGCAGCCGCAATATCGCGGCTCGACCGGCTATGGCACTGATTTCTTGAACGCCATCTACCAGCACTTTGGAGATCGCGCCTATCGTGACGTGGATAGCGCTACCGACTATGCC
>JBAWFQ010000221.1:0-6126 GCA_049592035.1 Terriglobales bacterium | reverse complement strand
CAGAATATCGACCACCTCGCCCATCGGTCGCGCCCTGCTGAATAAAAAAGTAGGCGACACCGCCATGGTGGTTACCCCAGGCGGAAGCCGAGAAATGGAAATCCTGAAGCTTTCCACCATGCACGATCTAGCCGAAGCCAAGCTGGAAGCGGAACTCGACGCGCTGCCGGAACCGGAAAGAGAAACGGAATGACCATCCTGAGCAACTTGCGGGAAAAGTCGATGTTGCATTTGATTTTGGGTGGCGCAGCGGTTCACCGCTGCGATAACTTGCGTATTTCCACTATCGGCTTTAGCCGCTGCGGTGCGACCCTCCGCGCCCAAGAAACTTTTCCGCAATCTCGTGAGGATTGGACAATATGAGTTGGACCAGCGGAGTCGGCCGCGTCTGCGGAGTGCTTCTCGATGCCATTGTGCGCCTGCTCGCGCTCTCCCGCATCAATCCCAACCTCCTCACCCTGATGGGATTGTTGGTCAACACCTACGCCGCGTTTTTGTTTGGCTATGCCAACGCCGACAACCAGCGCCGCATGTTTTTCTATGCCGGACTGGTCATCATCGGCTCCGGCTTCTTCGACCTGGTAGACGGCCGCGTCGCCCGCGCCTCGAACCAGGTCACCCGCTTCGGAGGCTTTTTCGATTCCATCGTCGACCGCTACAGCGATGCCTCGCTCTTCCTGGGATTGCTGGTCTTCTACGGCCGCGGCAACCGCTTCTTCTACGTAGTGCTGGCCGCGCTCGCCATGATCAGCGCCATCATGGTGAGCTATGCCCGCGCCCGCGCCGAGTCGCTCATCGGCACCTGCAAAGTAGGCTTCATGGAACGCCCCGAGCGCCTGGTACTGTTGATCATCGGCGCTCTGTTTAACGAGATGGCGCCGGTGCTCTGGGTGATCGCCGTGCTGTCCACCATCACAGTAGTTCACCGCGTCCTCTACACCTGGCAACGGACCACGGAAATGGACGCCCGCGCCAAGGCCGCGTAGATAAGCGTGAAAGCACATTCCTGCGAATCGACTGATACCGAAGCCATCGCCAGAAGCGCGTTTGCGGAGATCGCAGGGCGATTTCCAGCCTTGAAGTTCGTTGAAAACGTCGACAAACATGTGGAGATCAGCATCACCATTCCGATTCAGCCCGGACTTTCATGCGATGTTGGGCTTGGGCTTCAGAATCATGACGAACTGCATCTATACATCGGCCATTTTTGGCTGGAATGGTTTCCGTGCACCAAGCGAGATCGTGTAGACAGATACCTGGATGCGGTTACAGGCTTTTTGTCCGGAGAGTATCGGGTTCTGGAGCACTATCGGAGAGGGAGGTGCTACAAAGCGCAGCTGCAGAAGCCTGAAGGCGGCGGATGGCGCACGATTGGGACGTGGTTTAAAGGCTGGATCCCGTGGTCTTTGAAAAAGACCACAAGAGAGATACGCAATCAGTGACTTGGGCGCGCACACATTGGATTATCGGGTTGCTGGCGCTGCTCGCCTTCCCCCTGACAGGCCAATACATGCGGCACCTGGCCGAGGTTCCTCATTTAGACACCGTTCCCCGGCTGATCTTTCGTTCGCGCCATCTCTTCATTCTGGCGGCTGGCGTCGCCAATATTGCGCTATCCAACAGTCAACCCTTCCACCGCGCTCAGCGTGTAGCGTCAGTGTTGATTATGGTTTCACCATTCTTCTTGATCGCAGCTTTCTTCATCGATCCCGCAAGAGGGCTCGACAGCAGCACCGTTTTTCGCCTCGGGATGTACAGCCTCTGGATAGCGGGCGTGATACTGGCAATCGTCAACCGGCCTCGCAGGTTGGTAACGCCGTCATCGCGGACACTCGACTAGACGCCGGCGGCGCCGAAATGTGCGCGCAGGTCGTCGGCGATCCGCTCCGGCGCGCGATCCACGGCCGCTTCCCAGTGCAGCCGCTCCATGTGCATGGCGTCGCTGCGGTAGTAAGGCAGCATCGCCGTGCGCGTGATCATCGAGAGATGGACGCGCCAATCATGCGCGCCGTTGAGCGGTCCCGAATAAAGCGCCAGGTTAAAGCTGTTGTAGCCGGCCGCTTCGTACCAGTGCAGAACGCGTGAAATGCCGGTGGAAAGTGATTGCAGATCTTCATCCGTGAGATCGCGCACAGTCTCACAGCCAGAAACTACCGCCCGCACCTCATTGAAGCCGATCGGAGCAAAAGCGGTAATCCACCGCGTCCGGCCAATTCGGCCCACGAATCGCAGTCCGCGGGCTTCCTCGGTTTCCGCCAGGTCTTCCCAATACGTCCGGCCGTGGGCGGTCCAATACGCGAGACTGGCGTTATGCTGCAAGCGCATAAGAGTCGAAGGGTGAGGATCGAGATACACCTGAGCGTGCGGATGCGGCAGCGAACCGCCAGATGGATACAGGTAATTGACGTTGTAGGCGCAGTTCTCGGCTTTCGAATCGAAAGCATGCACTTTGAGCACGTAGTCCACCGCAACGGAAAGGTTGTCCAACAGCAGTTGAGGCGTAAATCCGTTCAACGCCAGCCAGTGCCGCTCGGTGAAAACCACGACCGCAGCATATTGCGAATAAGGCACAAGGTTGGGGAACAGCAACGATTCTCCCCGCTGCAGGCGTCCGCCGGGGTAAATCGGCCGCAGCACTTGGGGAGTGACCTTGCGGATTCGATCCGGGCAGAACGGGCAGTTTGCGTTAGCGGCTTGCAGAGGAGCAAGCGCGGCCTTATCTGCTTTCGACAGGACGACGCCTTCGGCAATACGAGACGACGTTCCCAGCAGCGGATCAAACCGGACCTCAAGGGATTTGGTCACCTCGGCTCCGTCGGGCGAGAGAAAACGGGCCGTAATTTGCTCTGAGCGGAACCGGATTGGGCCGGTCTCTTCTTTCCGGTTTATGGCGGGACTCCTTTCCACGAATTGCCTCCTCTAAATCACTTCTCCAGTGCAGTGTTCCTCGTGACGACCGGCGCAGACGGTCTGGCATTCGCTGTCGTATTCAGAATTCGAACTGGACCCGCCAACGCAGCGCCTAAACAGATTGCTGAAAACTCAGGTTTTGACTTTGCTTTGAAAGGGTGCGGCTTCAGCCGCACCGTAACTGACGCAGAATCAATGCGGCTTTAGCCGCTGGGGGAGCGACTGCACCGAGCAACCGAGGTTTTCAGCAATCTGTAAAGGCGCGTTCAAGTGCGTGCCGCTTTCGGTATCGCTAAAGCGATGCCCTGATACGAATCGCGCTTCTACGCATCATACTTTCTCTGCAGCCTGCTAGACTATTCCCCGCAACTTCCCGCAAGGATTGAAAGTGCCAACCAATCCAGTTCTGGTAGTTCACGGCGGCGCCTGGGCCATTCCCGACGACATGGTCGAAGCTCACCTCAACGGCGTGCGCAACGCCGCCGCTGCCGGATGGCGCGTGCTCGAACGCGGCGGCTCGGCTCTAGACGCGGTTGAAGAAGCCGTGGTCGTCCTTGAAGATGACGAAACCTTCGACGCCGGCCGTGGGAGTTTCCTGAACCGCGATGGCAAAGTGCAACTCGATGCCTTCATCATGGATGGTGCCACCCTGCGCGGCGGCGGCGTAGGTTGCGTCGAGCGCCTGCGCAATCCGGTTCGCGCCGCCCGCAAGATTCTAAGCGACAGCACGCACGTCTATTACGTCGCCGAAGGCGCCGAGCGTTTTGCCGCCGAGCACGGCATCGCTCTCTGCCGCAACGAAGATCTCGTGATTCCCAGGGAAGTCGAGCGCTTGCGCGAGTATCAGGCGCAGGCTTCCAATCACGGCAATGATCTGTTCGCTCCCGCCATTTCGCACGACACCGTCGGCGCCGTAGCCCTCGACCACGACGGTAACATTGCGGCTTCCACTTCGACCGGCGGCACGCTCAACAAGGATCCCGGCCGCCTCGGCGATTCTTCGCTGATCGGCTGCGGCTGTTATGCCGATAATCTCAGCGCCGCCGCTTCCACCACCGGATGGGGCGAACCGATCATGAAGCTGGTGCTGGCGAAGTGGGCGGCCGATCGCGTCCAATCCGGCAGCCTGCCCGAGTGGATCGCGCAGGAAGCCATGAACTATCTGAAGCAGCGCCTCAACGGTCACGGTGGAATCATTCTGCTCGATGCCCAGGGACGCTTCGGAATTGCCCACAACACCCCGCGGATGGCCTGGGCGCTTCGCACCGCACAAAAACAGGACGCAGGAATTCAGCGAAACCATTAAGAGTGTGGCGCGGGCGCCCTCGCCCGCGAAAAGCTGGCTTCTACGTTACTGCGAGGAGGGACTCACGTTTGCCGCGACCAAGGCGCATTTCCAAGGAAATAAAAAAGGACAGCCCGGAGCCCCCCAAGGCCGTCCCTAATAAACCCTCCCGGTTAGAAGGGCAACTGTCGCCAAGATACCGGCGCGAGATTGCGGGAATATTGCAATTTCGTGAAACTCCGATGAATTCGATAAGATAGAAAAAAAGAGGAAATGAGGACCCGATGCCCCGCAAAACCGACGAATCCCGCAAGCTGCAAAAGCGCGCCGAGCGGCTAATTCCCGGAGGCGTGAACTCCCCCGTGCGCGCCTTCCGCAGCGTGGGATGCGATCCCCTCTACATCATTCGCGGCCAGGGCGCGCACATCTGGGATGCCGACGGCAACCAGTATATCGACTACATCGGCTCCTGGGGTCCGCTAATCCTCGGCCACGCAGCGCCCAAAGTCATCGATGCCATAATCGCCGCCGCCCGCAACGGCACCAGCTTTGGAGCCTCCACTCCCGCCGAAGCCGATCTAGCCGAGTTAGTAATTGCCGCCTTCCCGCACATGCAAAAAGTTCGCTTCGTAAGTTCGGGCACCGAAGCGACCATGTCCGCGATTCGCCTGGCGCGCGCTTATACAAAACGAAAATACATTGTGAAGTTCGAAGGCTGCTATCACGGACACGCCGACGCGCTTTTAGTAAAAGCCGGATCAGGCGTGGCCACGCTAGGCATTCCAGGCTCCGCCGGAGTCCCCGAAGAATTCACCCAATTCACCTTAGCGCTGCCCTACAACGACACCAACGCTATCGAGCAAGCCTTCGAAAAATTCAAGCACCAGATCGCCTGCGTAATAGTCGAGCCGGTAGTAGGCAACATGGGATGCGTGCCTCCAGCCCGCGGATACCTCGAAACTCTGCGCGCCATCACCAAGCAAGACAAGTCGCTGCTGATTTTCGACGAAGTCATGACCGGCTTTCGCCTAGCCTATGGCGGAGCCCAGGAACTCTACGGAATCCAGCCCGATCTAACCACCATGGGCAAAATCATCGGCGGCGGCCTACCCGTAGGCGCCTACGGCGGCCCCAGCGAAATCATGGATCTGATCGCGCCCCTAGGTCCCGTCTATCAAGCCGGAACGCTCTCCGGCAATCCGCTGGCAATGGCCGCAGGTTATGCAACGCTAAGCCACCTGCGCGACCACAAAGACGTCTACGCCAAACTAGACAAGCAGTCCGCAGCAGTAGTAGCCGGAGTAGCCGCCGCCGCCCACGACGCCGGCGTAACCATGTGCCACAACCGTGTAGGCTCGATGTTCACCTGGTTCTTCGCGAAGAGCCCAGTCACCGACTGGACGTCCGCCGCCAAGTCTGACACCGAAGCCTTCGCCCGTTTTTTCCGAGCGATGCTGGAAAATGGCATCTACCTCCCGCCCTCGCAATACGAAGCAGCGTTTCTGGGAGCAGCGCACACCGAACGAGACGTGCAGCAAACCATAGCGGCGGCGAAGCACGCCTTCGCGGTGGTGCACGCGTGATTGATTCTATGCGGCCACCCCTCTTAGGGTTTGTCATCGAACGAAGTGAGGGATCCGCAGTTTGCCGACGAAAATCGTAACTCGGGTGCCCCACCCTTCGTTTTTTGTAGGGTGGGATTCCACAACTGCCGACCGCGAGGGAGTTTGACGTTGTTTTGAAAGCCGCGACGGGTGCCCCACGTTTGCCGCATTTGCAAACGTGGGACTCATCCCGAAGCCACGGACTTTTCCCTACCCAAAAATCCGTCGTCCTAAGGGATTCTGAGTGAAATCGCCTGTTAGCTTCAGCTATCGGCTAACCAAGCGTGCTCGTAGTAGTTGCGGGCAGCTGCATAGGGTATTTCGCCC
>JBAWFQ010000220.1:0-25804 GCA_049592035.1 Terriglobales bacterium | reverse complement strand
ACATAGCGCCCGCAATCGCAGCCAAAGGTGCAGTCGGTGTGACCCTGATCGCTGGCTGCCACGCCCATGTCGTAGTGAATCTCGCTGCACGGGCCGCAGGGGCCGGTGTCGCCCATCTGCCAGAAATTGTCTTTCGCGCCGAACTCGTAGATGCGATCTTTTGGGACATGGCCGAGCCACAGGTCGTAGGCTTCGGCATCGCGCGGGACTCCGTTTTCGCCTTTGAAGATGGTTACGTAGAGCTTCGCTTTATCGATCCCAAACCACTCGGGCGAGGTGATCAGCTCCCACGCGTAGCCTATGGCGTCTTTTTTGAAGTAGTCGCCGAAGCTGAAATTTCCCAGCATCTCGAAAAACGTGTGGTGACGATTGGTGAAACCTACGTTTTCGAGATCGTTGTGTTTGCCTCCGGCGCGCACGCATTTTTGCGAGGTCGTGGCGCGGTTGTAGTCGCGCTTTTCCAGGCCCAGGAAGACGTCCTTGAACTGGTTCATGCCGGCGTTAGTGAAGAGGAGCGTCGGATCGTTGGCCGGGACCAGCGACGAGGAGTGCACCTCGCGGTGTTGCTTCTGAATGAAGTAGTCCAGGAACTTGCGACGAATTTCGTTGCCTGTGAGCATGGAAACTTAATTCTAAATGAAAGGCAAAGCTTCACCACAGGGGAACGCAGCGGCACACAACAAGGCGCCCAGCCGTGGCGCAGCCGTTCCAGGACGGGTGTACAAATCCACTTGCGTGGCGGCAGGATGGGCGAAGGCGAAAGCCCGTTGCTTGCGCGATGCAACAGGACGGGCGAGGACGCCCGTCCCTCCAACGAACTCAACTTGCACTACTTCTTCAATTCGTCGCCGGTTTTCTCGGCGCCTTTCTTTACGCCCTTACCCACCACCTTGGCGCCTTTGGCTACGCCTTTACCGGTATCCTTGCCGGCAGTCTTCGTAGCATCGGCAGTTTTGTCGGCGGCTTTTTCCGTGGCCTTGCCCGTGTCTTTGGCAGCGACCTTGGTGGCGTGCCCCGTCTTCGTTGCGGCTGTGTCGGTGCCTTTGGCGGTGTCTTTGGCCGCGGTCTTGGTGCCTTTGCCCGTGTCGTCGGCGGCTTTCTTCATCGCGTCCTGGCCATACGAGAACGCCGTCAGAGCCAGCAGCGCGGACGCGACCAGCACACAGAACTTCACACATAACTTCGCTTTCATGGTTCCTCCAGAGGAATTAAAGAGTTTTTCAACGGAGAAGTTCTATCAGAGGACGGAGAGGGAAGCAACAACTTAGGTCTCGAAGTTTCAGAGTTTCAAGGTTTCAAAGTTCCAAGTTAGAAGTCGGCGGCGTGGGCTTCAGACTTTGAAACCTTGAAACCTCCAAGCCTTGAAACTTTGAAACCTCACCCCTACGCTTCGGACGTCTCGCTCTCCAGTGCAGTGAGAGTTTCTTCGTCCACGTCCCATTTTTTCAGGATGGTGAAGATGGTTTTCGATCCGAAGCCGGCGCGCATCAGGTTGCGAAAAATACGGGCTGCTTGTTTCTGATCTCCATCCTTGGGCTTGCGCAGGCGCTTGCGGCGGATGTAATCGCGCGCCAGATTTTCTTCTTTCACGTCGTCATAAACGGAAGAAACCGCCTTCTCGATGACCTCGCCGTGCACTCCTTTAGCCTTCAGGTCGCTGACGACGCGCATGCGCCCGAATTTCTCGTTGTCGCGGCGATAAGACGAAAACGCCGCCGCGTACTTGGCGTCGTTGAGATAACCCTGGTCTTTCAGCCGAACCACAATCAGTTCCACCAGCGTCTTGCCGATTTCCGTATCGGCCTCCACGCGATTGCGCAACAGGCGCTTCAGTTCCGCGACCGAACGCATGCGGCGCGCCAGCGCACCCACGGCGTAGTCGTACAGCTCCGCTTCGGTGAAAAGTTTTCTGGGACGTCCAAACGCCATGTCTACACGATAGCGCGAGACGGGGTTGGGGAGTTAGCGCTGAGTGGATCAATCAACCGAGTGCGCGATCCACAATCAAATGCAACGTCGCCTACTTCGGCGGCGGCGCGGGATTCGGTGTCGCGGGCGGAGTCGTAACCGGCGGCGCGTTAGCTGCGGGCACGCTCGGCGCGGGGGACGCTACCAGCGACGCTCTTGCCGATGCTGGCAGTTTGTCGGCATTGGCTATCAGCAGCGCGATTTGCCACATCTGGGTTTCCGTAAGCGATTTGCTGAAGCCGGGCATGCCGGTCAGGCGAATGCCGTTAAAGATCTTCCAGTAGCTTTCGCCGGGCTCATCGTCGGTTACGCCTTTCCCTTCGAACAGCAGCGGCGGATGCGGATACATGCCGGCTGCAATTGCACTCTTCGGCGACAGCGGCAAGCCGTGGCAAACCGCGCAATGCTGCTTGTAAAGATCGGCGCCCGCCAGGTAGTTCGCTTCCGTCGGCTGGATGGGGACGGTCTTCGGCATGTCTTTCGCGATGCGCGCGTCCAAAGCCTTGTGCGCGAAATAATTTTCGAAGGGCATGTCGGAATCGGTGGTGGCAACGGGAGCGCTGCCGCCAGTCATATACAGATAAAGCCCGAAGGGCACAATGAGAAAACCGAGAAGCAGTCCGGCAAAGAATTTCACTGGTTCATCCTGTGACCAAGATTTTACAAACTTAAATTTACCATTGGCATCCAAAATCTCTTAACCGGCATACAATTTCAGCAACGCGCCGCCGAGTGCCCGGGGGCTGGGAAGGGGGAACAATTATGCGAATTGTCAGCGCGGCCAGCGCGTTTCCCCAGCATTACTACTCCCAGGAGATGCTGCTGGCGGCCCTGCAGGAATACTGGGGCGAGCAGATCGAGAATCCGAACGTGCTGCGTCGTTTGCATCGTCATGTAGGCGTCGACGGGCGATTCCTCGCGCTGCCCAAAGAAGAATATCTGAAAATGAAAACCTGGGGCGAGGCGAATCGTCACTGGATTCGCACCGCCAAGGAGTTGGGTGAACAGGCGGTAAGCGGCGCGTTGGCGGGCGCAGGTTTGCATGGCCGCAATCTAGGCGCGTTTTTCTTTGCTTCGGTCACTGGCATCAGCAGCCCATCGATTGACGCGCTGCTGATTAACCAGATGGGATTGTGCCGGAACATTCGCCGCGTTCCGATCTTTGGGTTGGGATGTGTGGCGGGAGCGGCGGCCATTTCGCGCGCGGCCGATTATGTGCGTGCTTATCCGGAACAGGTTGCGGTCGTGCTGTCGGTCGAACTCTGTTCTCTTACCTTGCAGCGCGAGGATATCTCTATGGCCAACCTGATTTCGTCCGGACTGTTCGGCGACGGCGCGGCCGCGGTGATCGTGGCGGGCGCTGACGCGGAGAGCGGGCCTTCCGGCCCCAGCATTCTCGCGACCCGTTCCGTCTTCTATCCGAATACCGAAGAAATGATGGGCTGGGACGTGTCGGAGAAAGGGTTTCGCATTGTGCTCTCGCGCGAAATTCCTAACCTGGTTCGAAGAAATCTCGCGCACGATCTCGACGACTTTCTGGCCGAACGCGGATTGATTCGCTCAGACATCGGTAGTTGGGTGCTGCATACCGGCGGCCCGAAGATTCTGGAAGCGACCGCCGACGCTCTCGGATTAAAGAATGGCGAACTGGACGCTTCGTGGCAATGCCTGCGCCGGACGGGCAATCTGTCGTCGGCCTCGGTGCTGGTGGTGCTCGAAGAAGTCATGAAGAATCGCCGACCCGCGCCCGGCACGCTCGGGTTGCTGGCCGCGATGGGTCCAGGGTTCTGCGCGGAATTTGTGTTGCTGGAATGGTAGGAGAAACCGCTCTTCGGTCTTAGCCTTTGGCTCTTAGCCGCTGGTTTTACGATTACTGAAACACTCGATTTTGTTCTTGCCTTTGGGTGGCGCAGCGGTTTACCGCTGCGACAAACGCCGTGTTTCAGCGTAGGCTTTAGCCGCTGAGGGGCGGCCACGGCGTGGAACGAAGGACCTTTTGTGAGCCACTTCCCCAATCCGGTGGATGTGTTCGTAGTCGGTGGCGGACCGGCCGGTCTGGCCACGGCCATTGCCGCGCGCCGTCACGGTTTGAGCGTGGTGGTGGCCGATGGCGCCGTTCCTCCGATCGACAAGACTTGCGGCGAGGGGCTGATGCCGGACGGAGTCGAAGCTCTGCGCACTCTCGGTGTCACGATTCCCAAAGGCGAAGCGTATCCCTTCCGCGGCATTCGTTTTGTGAGCGAGGGAGTGAAGGCCGAGGCGCAATTTCCTCGCGGCACGGCTTTCGGAATCCGGCGCACTCGCCTCCATCAAATCCTGCTGCATCATGCCGCCGCGTGCGGCGTGCACCTGCGATGGCAGGCGTCGGTCACCGGTCTTCATCGGGAGGGCGCGCAGGTGGCCGGAGAATTGGTGCGTGCGCGCTGGGTGGTAGGGGCTGATGGCACCGGTTCCCGCGTTCGCAGCTGGGCACAACTGGATCACCACGCAGTCGCACGCGAGAATAAGAACCAGCGCTTCGGCTTCCGGCGACACTACCGTGTCGCGCCCTGGACGGACTCCGTTGAATTGTACTGGGGCCGTCGCTGCCAGGTGTACGTCACGCCCGTCAACCGTGAAGAAGTTGGTGTGGCGCTGATCTCGTCGAACCCGAAGTTGCGGCTGGGAACGCGAATGGACGACGCGCTTGAGGAATTTCCGGAACTTTGTGCGCGTCTCAAGGATGCCGATCTCGCTTCCAGCGAGCGGGGCGCGATCACCGTGACGCGAAAACTGCGGCGCGTGTATCGCGGCCGCACTGTGCTCGTCGGCGACGCGTCGGGCGGAGTCGACGCCATCACTGGAGAAGGTCTCTGCCTCGCTTTTCGCGAAGCCGTGCTGCTCGGCGATTGCCTGGCGAATGGAGACCTCGCTCGTTATCAAAAGGGTCATCGCGCGCTGCTTCGCCGTCCTGTCATGATGGCTCGCTTGATGCTATTCATGGCGAAACACAGTCATCTGCGGCGGCGCACCATGCAGGTATTTCAATCAAGCCCACGCGCTTTTGCTGAAATGTTGGCCATGCACGTGGGCGAAGGCTCAGCCCGCGATTGCATCTCGAACGGAATTGCCTTGGGATGGGAACTGCTGAAGGCCTGATCCTTTTGCGGCATCCATTAGTCTGCCGACGTAGGCTTGACTGCGTAATACCCGCGCCGCGTCTGCAACTCGAACCTAGCCGCGCTGTTCAACGTGACCTTCAGCCTGTGAAACCTGCCGTCAAGCTTCTGCGGCGAAAAGCCCAGAACGTAGACAAATTCGGGAACATCCGCCGTGCGCCGGAAGCCCTCATCCAGATTATTGTTGTTGTGAAAGAAAATTCCGCCGGTGCCACTGGCGAAGTCGAGCATCACGCCGCGTCGCGCCTCGGCTTCGGCGCTGTGAAATTGACTGCCCTCCAGATCGGTGGCGCTGCCGGTGAATCCGGCTGCGACAAGCCCGCCTGCATCCAGCGTGTTGATGATAATTCCGGAGCGCACCGCGCCATCAACGATTTTCATCACGTCCTCATGCGTTTCCGGGGTCAGCGCAAGAAAGCCCGGCGAAACCAGCACGATGGTGCGCTGGCCGGGCATCGAGGCGGTCCTGCGGATCACCCCGTTGAGGACGGCGAGAGCATTCTTGCTTTCGGCGTTCCCTGCGTCGAGCACTTCGATCGCCTTTGCGGCTGCGATCCGTCCCGCCTGCGGACTGGAAAAACCGAGCGAACGCAAAGCACAGTCCTCGACCTCTTGGACGGCAATGCCGCGAGCGTCCGGGTCATGCTGGTTGAGCATGAGGTCGGCCATATAGTGGCTGATCGGCGGACAATCGTTCTCGGGAATGATCGGGTGCGGCCTGAGGTTGCGCACGCCGGCCAGCAATTGTTCGCGGTCATCGGTGAAATCGACAACCACTGTGCCTGAGATGGTAAAGACGGCAGCGCGCTCCTCCGGACGCAACGAACCGAGATGCCTCGCAGCGGCATCGCGTGCGCTCGCCAGTTCCGCCAGGGTCGAGTGAACATCGTCGAAAAGATAAGCTGTATCGCGTTCCGGCGCAGCGGGACGAACTTGGTTTGTGATCGGCTGAACGGTGCCTTCGGAATGAAGCGGTGCGGTGGTATCGCCTCCCGCCCGCGACACGCCGAGCACGGCTGACTCCACCGAGAAACGGGTGATGACCTGCGGTTTGCCTTCGTCGAAGAGCCGGAAATTATCTTTGACGAAGTTGCCGACCGCGTGTCCCTGCGCGTCCCGTAAAACGACGCTTACCGGCACCAGATTCACGTTGACCTTGAGCGTGGGTAGCCCCCGGAGGTCGGAAAGCGCGGGCGCGCTGTTTGTGGCCGGTTGCTGTTCCGCCTGTATCTTCAGTTGCTCACTGCGCAGAGCCGACAGTCTGGCCAGAGCCGAGGCAGTTGCCGCATCCGCCATCTGCTGCTGCATTTGCTCCTGCTCGGCTTTCAGCCGCGCTGTATTTTCCTGAAACGCCTGCTCGCCAATGGCAGCGAAGATCGCTTGATTCTCAGCCAAGTCCTTCTGCAGGGAATCGAGCGTGGGCGCAACCTGCGCCGCTGAATCCGCTCCAAGCGGCGCGATGTCGGCGTTCGCGACGATGCGTGCCTTTGCCCCAAACTTATGACAATTCCTCAAACGGACGACATTCCGTCCCGACTCTCCATGCGGATCTTTGGCCGTTGCGGTGATGTCAGTCGGCAACAGGAACGACGAGCCGTCCGAAAATGCCACGCTTTCGTAGTCGATCTCAAGCTCTGCGCCTGTCAGCGGAAAGCCTGCTTGAATGTTTTCCGCAATCGACCGGAAACGAAGCACCTCGCCCGTTTTCTGGTCGACCCACACCTCGCCCTGATAAGGTGGGGCCACCACCTGACTCCCCACGTGCAGACGCCACAAAGGAAGGTGTTGCTGCGCGATCTGGTAAGTAAACACCCACGCGGAGTGCTCACCCAATGTGCTCGCGCGCGCGAACTCGAATCGCGCCTGATTCTCGCGGTCGAAGATAGAACGGAGATTATTGCTGCCGAACTCCCCCGTCGACCAAAGTCCGGTGGATTGCGCGATCTCCGTCGATACCGGTTTGCCGTTCACCTTGACATCGCTGTAGGATTCATTGCCGTCTTCATATCTCACCGACGCCGAAATCAAATCGGTAAGGGCACGGCGGCTGCCGGCATAGCGCGAGGCGGCCTCTTCGCAGACAAAGTTCGGCATCTTCATCGGCACGCTGATGGAGTATTCGCAAACCCCGCGCAACGCGCCGGCGTGCGGAATATCAGTCGGGAGCCATGCGCAGCGGCCGGAAGTGACCTGAGCGGCCGACAGACAGCAAAAGCACAAGATGAAAATCAGCGTCAGTGGGAGGGACACACGCATACGAACGTTTAGACACCGGCGACACGCCCTTTGCTCCACTCCTTTGGAGCTTTACCCCGTGGTCGGCTGCCGTCAGGACTGCATGATCCGGCCTTTCAGAGGAGAGCGCCGGTACGTGCACATGATCATAACGCCGAGCCTTCTTAGCTGGCTGCGGAAAAAGTCGATCTTGCGCTTGATTTTGGATGGCGCAGCGCTTCAGCGCTGCGGTAGCGCACTGTATTGAGTGCGGCTTTACAGAGTGCTGAAAAACTAAGTTTCGTATCAGGGTATCGCTTTAGCGATACCGCAAGTCGTTTGAAATCAGACGCCCCTTTAGGGGTCGGACATCGGAATCCGACTTTTTCAGCAAACTCTTTAGCCGCTGAGGTAACGCTTTCTGCTTGGGAACTAGTTTTTCCGCAGCCTGTTAGGGTCCAAGAACGTGCTGAGCGACAGCGCGATCCAAAGGCGCGCCTCTCTAGGACTGCAGCCAAGATGAGTTCTACGTGCCGCCCCGCGCCATCTCCACCGCCCGCAGCACGGCTCGCGCCTTGTTCTCCGTTTCCTCAAACTCACGCTGCGGATCGGAATCGGCTACGATTCCCGCGCCTGCCTGCAGGTACGCCTGCTTGCCTTTCATGAGCACCGTGCGAATCGCGATGCAGGAATCCAGATTGCCGGCAAAATCGGCGTAGAGCACGGACCCGCCATATACTCCGCGCCGCGTCGGTTCCAGTTCTTCAATGATTTGCATGGCGCGAACTTTGGGCGCGCCGCTTAGAGTTCCCGCCGGAAAGCACGCGGCAAATGCATCCATGGCGTTGAGTTCCCCACGCAGGCGGCCTTCGAGCGCGGAAACCAGGTGCATCACGTGCGAGTAACGCTCCACGTACATCAGGTTGCGAACCTTCACCGAGCCGTATTCGCTGACGCGGCCCAGATCGTTGCGTCCGAGATCGACCAGCATCACATGTTCGGCGCGCTCTTTTTCGTCGGCGAGCATTTTCTTTTCGAGCGCCGCGTCTTCGGCGTCATCGCGGCCACGCGGATGCGTTCCGGCAATGGGACGGTATTCAAGCTTTCGTCCTCCTCCCGCGGCACGCACCAGCATTTCGGGAGAGGAGCCGAGCACGTGCAGTCCCGCGGAATCTGTTTTTCTCCCACTCCGGCCGGCGCCGAAGCGCAGGAAATACATATACGGCGACGGATTCACGGTGCGCAGCGCGCGGTAGAGATCGAGTGGAGCCACTCCCGGCTCGAAATCCCAGCGCTGCGACAGTACGACCTGAAAAATATCCCCGGCAGCGATGTACTCCTTGGCGCGGCGAACGCTCTCCAGAAACTTCGCCTTCGGAGTGCGCGCCCGCGTCTTCAACTTTGCCGTCGCGAGCTTTGACTGTGTGCTTGCTTTGCGCCAGTACGCCGGCTTCCATCCCGCGGCGAGTTTTTTCTCGATGCGCGCGATGTCTTTCACGGCGCGCTCGTAGGCAGCCTTGGGCGCTTCGCGGGTCACGTCTGCCGAAGCCACAATGTGGATCTGGTGGCGCAGGTGATCGAAGGCGAGCACGCGATCGAAAAACATCAGTACACAGTCGGGGACGTTGAGGTCATCGGAGGCGTGCGTTCCAATATTTTCGAGACGCCGCACAATGTCATAGGCACAATAGCCGACCGCCCCGGCCGTGAATGGCGGCAGGCCTTCCATCGCCGCGGGACGATGTTGCTGCAAGAGTTCCTTGATGACCTCGAAAATATTTCCCGTGCGCCGCTCGACTTTACGGCCGCGTTCGATAGTGATTTCCGAGCCGCGCGACTCCAGGCGCAGAAACGGCCGCACGCCCAGAAATGTGTAGCGTCCGATTTTTTCTCCGCCTTCGACCGACTCGAGCAGAAAAGCATCGGGCTCGCCCTCGGCGACGGCGAGAAAGGCGGAAACCGGCGTCAGCAGGTCGGCAGAGATCGACTTCACCACCGGAATCAGCGTGGCGCTGCGCGACAGCCGGACGAACTCTTTGAAGTCGGGACGGATCATATGTTTTTAGCAGCGCTTAGGATCGCACGAATTAGTATGCTGAAGGAGTAGAGACGGGGCAAGCCCGTCTCTACAGTCGGATCTTAACCTTGCCGACGAACTCCCTTTCCGCTCGTTCTCTCTTTGGTACTTCCCTCGCTTGCCTAGCCTGCGACGCGGTCATATACTTTGCGAGGCTTCCCGGTGAACAGGGCAACAATCTTTGGGGCAATTATTTGGAGACTTTATGACGACAGCTTTGGATCTTGAGCAGGAAACTAATCCCTGGCAGGCGCAAGCCGCCCGCTTTGACCTGGCAGCGAACAAACTGAATCTCGATGAAGGGCTGTGGCGGGTGCTGCGCAGTCCCAGCCGCGAAATCATCGTTCACATTCCCGTACAGATGGACGATGGCAGCCTCGAAGTATTCACCGGATACCGGGTGCAGCACTCCATTGCGCGCGGCCCCGCCAAGGGCGGAATTCGCTACGCGCCCGACGTGAACCTCGACGAAGTCCGCGCCCTGGCGAGCTGGATGACGTGGAAGTGCGCCGTGGTGAACATTCCGTTCGGCGGCGCCAAGGGCGGAATCATCTGCGATCCGCATCGCATGTCGCAGGGTGAACTGGAACGCATGACCCGCCGCTACACCGCCGAGTTGTTCGATTTTATCGGCCCCGAAAAAGATGTTCCCGCGCCCGACGTAAACACCAACGAGCAGATCATGGCCTGGATGATGGACACCTATTCCATGCATGCGCGCCAGACCGTAACCGCGGTCGTGACCGGCAAGCCGATCAACATCGGCGGATCGCGCGGACGCCGCGAAGCCACGGGACGCGGCGTTCTCATGGTCTGCGAACAGGCGATCAAGAAACTGCGTCTGAATCGCGCCACCACGCGCGTCATCGTCCAGGGCTTTGGCAACGTCGGTTCGAATGCGGCCGTCCTCATGGCACAAGCTGGATACAAAGTCATTGGCATTCTCGAGGTGGATGGCGGCCTGTACAAAAAAGACGGCATTGACATGGAAGCGTTGTTGGAATTCCGCCAGCGCAACGGCACCATTCACGGTTTCCCCGGCGCCGAGGCGCAGGATCCGGCGGAACTTTTGCTGACCGACTGCGACATTCTGATTCCGGCGGCTACCGAAAACGTGATCACCAGCCGCAATGCCGACCGGGTGAAATGCAAGATTCTGGCCGAGGGCGCGAATGGACCGACCACGGCGGCTGCCGACGAGATTCTCTCCGAGAAGAAGGTCTTCGTAATTCCCGACATTCTGGCCAACGCCGGAGGAGTTACGACTTCTTATTTTGAATGGGTGCAGGATCGTCAGGGTTATTTCTGGAAGGAATCGGAAGTCAACGAGCGCCTGGGAGACATCATGGTTACGGCGTTCGACGACGTTGTCCGCTACTCGGAAACGCATGGCGTAAACAACCGGATTGCCGCGTACATGCTGGCGATCGACCGCGTGGCGTATACCATCCGCCAGCGCGGAATCTACGCCTAGCCAAAATGTTTTCCAAGGTTGTGGAGGGACGGGCGTCTCGCCCGTCCTGCCAGGCGAGCACGACCGGCGCTCCTCCGGATCTAAACGCTCACAGTGCAACTTGCGAGGAAAAATGAATTACTCACCAAGAAAACTTACTCTCTGGACGCTTGCTTTTTATCTGACGCTGGCGGCGGGCATTGCGCCGGTTTCAGCTAAGGCACAAGCCACTGCGAGCAGCCCTACCGCCGCAAAACCCGCCGCTCAGGCCACGCCCGCAGCACCGGCAACTCCAGTCGCTCCGGCGCCCGGCAGCACGGCCAGTAAGTCAGCGGCTGGCAAACCTTCCAGTTCAGAGATTACCGCCGCGAAGGCCGCCGGCAAAGTCTGGGTCAACACCGAAAGCCGGGTCTATCACAAAGGCGGCCGCTGGTACGGCAAGACGAAGCAAGGGAAGTTCATGACCGAAGCCGAAGCGAAAGCTGCCGGATACAAAGCCGCCGCTAGAGATTAGTCACCGCCGAGACGCAGAGTGCGCCGAGAAGAAAAGCGGAATCTCGGAGGGGATGGTTTTGCTAAACAATTGGCCTTCTCTGTGTCTCCGTGACTCCGTGGTAGAAAAGCCAAATTCAGCCGCTACCCTTCCGTCCGTTGCCTTGGCTTCTGATGTAGAGGATAATCACATTGTCCGCCGCTGCGGCCTTGGCTTAGTCATCGCGTGAATCTTCCCAACTCCATCACGCTCACTCGCATCGCAGCGATCCCACTTCTCATCTGGATTCTTTGCACTCCGCGTTTCTCGGGCGAGCAGACCGGACAACGGGAAATCCTGGCTTCGGCGGTTTTCATTCTGGCTTCGATCACCGATGGCATTGACGGCTATCTCGCGCGCAAACGCGGCCAGATCACCACCATGGGCATGCTGCTCGATCCCCTGGCCGATAAATTACTAGTCGCCGCCGCCTTCATCACGCTGGTGCAGTTCAATCCCGCGCTCGTACCAGCATGGATGGCCGTGGTAGTCATTGGCCGCGAGTTTCTCGTAAGCGGACTGCGCTCCATTGCCGCTTCCGAAGGCTTTACCATTCAGGCGAGCGAACTGGGCAAATTCAAAATGCTGGTGCAAATCATTTCGGTTGTGGCCGTGATTCTCGCTCACCGTTGGCACGAATGGCCGCTCGGCAGCACTTATATTTTCCCCGTCTACTGGATCGCATGGCTCGCCATCTGGTTCATGGTTTTGCTATCGCTGGTTTCCGCCGCCGACTACTTCATTGCCTTCTGGTCGCGGATCGACCGTAAGTCGGAAAAGCGGCGGCGCCGTGCTTTTGTCCTCGACCGCCGGAGTAAACGCGATGTCCAGGCCGTCTCCAACACCGTCCGCAAGCCCGTCTGAGAATCTCGCCGCGCGCGAAAAAGTTCGCGCTGCTCCGCCTTCCTCGGAATTAGAATTTTCTCTTGAACAACGCCGGATTCTGCTCGGCATCGCGCACCAGGCCATTCTCTCCGCGCTCGAGAACCAGAATCTTCACCACCGAGGACACGGCGGAACACCGGGGGAAACTCCTCTGCTCCCCGAGGCACCGGCTTCGGCTTTGCTGTCGGAGCCTCGTGGCGTCTTCACTACCCTTTATCTGGATGGCGAACTTCGCGGATGCGTCGGTTATGTTGCACCCATCGTGCCCTTGTATCGCGCCGTGGCCGAAACCGCGTGCGCTGCCGCGTTTGAAGACTCCCGTTTTCTGCCGGTGACAAAAGAAGAAGCCCCGCGCCTGAAGGTTTCGTTGAGCGTGCTTTCCCGTCTCTTCCCAATCCCTCCCGACGCGGTGGAGGTCGGGCGCCACGGCTTAGTCATTTCGCTCGGCGGCCGCCGCGGCCTGCTCCTGCCCCAGGTTGCCGTCGAACACAATTGGGGCCCCGAAACTTTTCTCGAGCAAACCTGCCGCAAAGCCGGCCTGCCGCTCGATGCCTGGCGTAAAGACGCAACCATCGAAGCTTTCACCGCTGAGGTATTTAGCGATAACGACGCCGAAGATCCGTGTTGAGTGTGCTCGCAAGAATTTTCTTGGCGGGCTCTGCATTTCCATCCTGAGCGCGACCCCCACCTTAGTACCCTTGCCTTCTATGCAGAAGGACGTAAGCTGTGGGCTGGTCCTGTGATGGTGAAGGCAGGGCTGTGAGGCCAATATGGAACTCGCTGTTGTGATCGTCGTCGTGATCGTCGCGGGCGCGATGATTCCTGGAAACCCCAAAATCCGCTTCTTCCGCTGACCCTCTAACGCGGAACCCGGCGACGCGTGGGAGAACTCTGGGGGGAGAACTCTCCGCACGGTCTTGCCCAGCAAGGTAATTGCAACATGGGATGACTCCGTCATCAGTCGCAAGAGGTTCTAATTTCCCTCCGAGGTCCCGACGTAACGCTCACGCCGTTCCCAAAGAAAAAGGGAGAGATCTCTCTCCCTCGTTTCCGTTGAGTCGTTTTAATCTACGGCTGTTCGTCCAGTTCCACGGTGTCGCCCGCGTACACATCTTCCAGTGCGAAGACGACCATGGCCGACGACGCGGTCGGCGTGACATTCAGAACCACCACTTCTCCCACGGCGCGCCGCGGCAGATCGGCCACATGAATGTTCGGGCCCTTGTTTCGGTTGAAGCGATTGGCCTCAAAGGTCGGCGGGCGCTTCTGCGTGTCTTCTGAAGTCTGCGCGTCGAAGGAGAGCGAGTCCGCCGGATCATGCAGACTGGCGGTGTAGGAACGAACGACGCGGAAGTAGTCTCCCACTTTTACGCCCTGATTCGAACCCACGTTGAGATAAAGTTTCATGCCCGTGCCGAGTTCGCTGTCAAAGTCCTTGCCGAGCACGACGCGTCCGCTCAGTTTCCCACTCGAAGGAGCGAACCGGTCGAAGTGCTCGGGCACGCGGAAAGTAACCCGCGGCTTTTCCACGAACGGCACCACGACATCTCCCGGGTTAATCGGATCACAACTGAATTCCACTTGCCCAATGGCGCTGTGACTGCGGGTGTCCACTATTCGTACCCTGCCAATTTCGGCGTAAGGACGTCCCGTGGCGGCCAGAACTTTCTTCTGCCCCGGATAAATTTCGTACTCGTTGACATCGCGCAGTTCGCGGACGACCGAATACAACTGTCCCGCCTGGTAGCCGCTACCAGCCAGGTAAACCAGTTCCCCGTCCACGAACTTGGTGGAGGTCGGTGTCTGCAGGCCCCCGTTTACGTAGTTCGCGTCGGGAACCCGGTCTTTGGTGATAAATCCGGCGCAGTAAATGTCGGCTGCGGTAGGCGTCTGGAAACGCACGAACGGCTCGTTGGCCGAGGTGTGGATGGTACCATCCGCCTCGGGCGTGGCCGCCATGATCGATGTCAACTGCTGGCCGACCGCCCCGGTCGCCATGAGTGTCAGTACCAATAACAATCCTGTTTTCTTCATCTTACCTCCGACTCCCAACCGCTGCGGTGTGCCCCAGCTATCTCTCTGGGAAGACAAGGGTTACACTCGAAAAGTAACAAGCGCCTAGGGTCGGGTCAAGGTTACGAGGGTGTTTAGTCCCTTGGCCCGAAAGTGTTGGCGGAGCCCTCCGCAACCCTTAAATGTTGCATCTGCGCTTGCACCCCTGTAATATCGCGCCGACATTGAAAATAATGGCCTTGGCTCTTTCATCTACTCTCGGCCCTCGTCTCTTGCCTCAGCGCCTTCCGAAGGTCTGCCTGGCGCTGAGCGGCGACACGGTCGAAGAGATGCTCGCGGCGGCCGAGTCCATGGCCCGGGAAAACCCCTTCCTCGAGTTTCGTTTGGACTACTTGAAGCAACCCGTGGCCGCGCTTCCCAAGATCCATCGTTTTCTTGAGACCCACCAATACGTCACGGCGATCGGTACCTGCCGCCGCGACGACAACGGCGGCAAGTTCAAGGGATCGCTCGCCGCGCAATTGGAAGTGCTGTCGAAGGCGCACGCTTCGGGCTGCCAGTTTGTCGATCTCGAATTGCAGTCCGCGCTGAAAGCGAAGTCCGATGCGATTGCGCGCCTGCGCAGCCGCGCCGGACTCATCCTCTCGTTTCATGATTTCCGGGCCACGCGCAACTTGGATGAAACGCTCGAGAAGATGCTGAAGATTCCGGCCGATTTCTACAAGGTGGTCTCGACCGCGACTGCGCTTTCCGACAACGTGACCATGATGAAATTTCTGCAGGCGCACGGCGGCCAGCATGCGCTGATCGGCGTCTGCATGGGCGAGCAAGGCATCATCAGCCGCGTGCTCTCGGTGCGCGCTGGCAGCGTGTTCACCTTTGGCGCAGTCGATGCCAGTGCCGGTCTCAAGACCGCGCCTGGACAGATCGACGCGCGGGATCTGCACAACATCTACCGCATCGATCAAGTCGACGCCGCCACCCGCATCTATGGAGTCGCCGGCGATCCCATCGAGCATTCGCTTTCGCCCGTCATCATGAACACGGCACTGCGGCGCGAAAATGTAAATGGCGTTTATCTTCCTCTCCACGCCAAAACTTTGAAGGAACTGATCTATTGCGCGCGCGAGATACCGCTGCACGGTCTCAGCATCACCATGCCGTACAAGCAGGCGATCGTGCCCTTCCTCGATAACACCGACGCGCACACGGCCAAGATCGGCGCCTGCAATACGGTCGTGCGCGGGCAGGAAGGCAAGCTCTATGGTTTCAACACCGACATTGCCGGCGTCGTCCGTCCGCTCGAGCAACGGCTCTCCATCACCAACGCAAAAGTTCTCGTGCTCGGCGCTGGAGGCGCGGCCCGCGCCGCGGTCTTCGGTCTCAAGGAACGCGGAGCCGAAGTCTGGATCCTGAATCGCACTTCCGTCAAGGCCCAGAAACTCGCGCGCCAGGCCAAAGTGCATACCCTCAAGCGCGCCGATCTCCGCAAGATCAGCTTCGACGTCATCATCAACGCCACTCCAGTGGGCATGGGAAACACACGCGACTGCCCCTTGAAAGATGCGGAGATTCAGGCCCGCGTGGTCTTCGACATGGTGTATGACCCAGTCGAGACCCACCTGCTGCAGGTGGCCCGCGCCAAGGGAATCGCCGTCATTCCCGGAGTCGAAATGTTTGTGCAACAGGCGGCGCGGCAGTTTGAAATCTGGACGGGCAAGCCCGCACCCGCCGGCGATATGCTGCGTGCGGTGACCATTGCCCTGCAGGAACGGGCGCAAAAGCAGAAGGCTTAAAACAGGCAATTGTATGTACAGCGCGGAGTCTGATCAGGGCAGTAACCATTGTTATCGGGACTAACGCAAATATATGACCGCGGGAGACATGGAAGGCAGCTTTCCATAAGTCCAAGTCCTAAGGACTGAACGAGACAGAGTGCGCCAAGTGGCCTGCTAGCGCGCCAAAATCGGTTTCGTAGCAAATTGAGACAGTGACGATGCATTTCTCATAACAAAGGTTGCAAATAACTCCGACCGGCGGTAGTATGGCTTTGGACGCAGCATTTCGCGTTCACCTAAACCAAAAAATCAAAACTTCCAGGTAGAAACGCAGCCCTAGTTAAAAAATCTAAAGGGGTGCCCAAGCCCCGGTGCAATTCGGAGAGAATGCATGTCGTGGTACGCGTACTGCCTCACGGAACACCAGACCCTTAACGGTGTTCGCGCCCGCCGTCCCTTCCTGCTCGATGGCATCCAGGGTGTGAATTCCGCCCCCGTCATGAGTTACCCGAGCGGAGAATTCGCAGTCATCGTCAGCGAATTCGACCGCGCAACCTCCAAACTCGACGAAAAGTCTGTACTGGAACATGCCCGGGTGGTAAGCCGGAGCTTCCGCACCGCGACCGTTTTGCCGTTCCGCTTCGGTACGATTTTCGACACCGAGGACGCCATCCGCCAGGCAGTCCGGTCCAACCGGCGCACATTCTGCGAGAGCGTGGAGCGGTTGCGCGGCAAGTCGGAAATGCGCATCAAGCTGACCGTCCGCGAGGGTTCTGTGCGCGGCAACATGAACGAAGAGATTGTTCTGCCCGATACGGTCGGCCGCGAGTACCTGATTAAACTCCGCGAGAAGGCGTCGCGCGAGCGCGAGCGCCAAACCAAGGCCCGCGCGTTGTCCGTCCAGGTGCACAAGCTCTTCAACCCTCTCGAAGAAGAAGTCAGCTGCAAAAAGGTTGATGCCGACGGGATGTTGCTCGATATCGCTCACCTCATCGATACCAAGTCGATTGAAAAGTATCAGAACCGCTATAGCACGGCCGCCAAGCAACTTAAGAATTGCCAGATGGTCGTGACCGGTCCCTGGCCACCCTACCATTTTCTGCCTGGCAAAGTGCGCACGGTTGCGGGAGATAGTTAGATCTTAGCCGCTTGTCCCGAGCCCCCTTGTCGAGGGGGCTTTGCTTTTTGTGCGGACTGCCGGACCCTTGCGCCGGGCGTTTGTGGGTCTCTTGTGCGTCTCCTCCGTGTGAAAGAGCGCAGCCTCAGCTTCGCCGCCCAACCCGCGCCATGCGTGGAACCAGAATCAAAGCCACGGCATACAGGAAAATAGAAGCGGCCGTCGATCCCGGATGTCCGTGTTGCAAGTCTTCAAACAGCAGTTTCGCCGTAACCAAAGCCAGCGTTCCATAGGCAATCCAAACCAGTTCACTCCGCTGCCAGCGCGAGCCGCTGAAGGCAAGTGCCAGCGCGACTGTGCAGGTAATCAGCGTGCGGATGACGGCCACGTGAGATGCGCCGAGAGTCATGCCGATTGCGGCCAGCCACACCAGGGCAGAAACCAGGAACACGATCACCGCCGCCACCGCCAAAATGGCTGAAAGGGTTTGCAGAAATCGCTGGTTCCACCGCTCAGTGCGGAAGCGCCCGCCAACTGCGTAGCACGGAATCGCCGAAGCAGCCACGATCCAGACGATCCAACCCGGCTGTGCCGGGAACGTTCCGACGAGTGCTCCGGCAGCATAACCCAGCAGCCCGGATGCGTAAGCCGCCGCGGCCAGAAACAACAGGCCGTGGAATTCAAGCGTCAGGCGCGAGGCCCGCACGCCGAGAAGCGTAGCCACGATCGCGGCCACGCTCAAACACAACGCCAGCGGCATCGACGGAAGAAGCAACCAACTGCCCGCGAGAAAAAGAGCGCCGCTCCACGTGGCATAAACGTGGTAGTTAAGATCCTCGTGGTAGCGGTCGAAATAGGCATAAGCAGCCGTGTAACACGCGACCGAGAACAGCAGACAGAAAGCACCCAGCGCCAGGGCGCCAGCGTTACCGCCGAAGTGCAGCACGCTAAATGCAGCCAGGAGGAATGCGATGACCGCTTGCCCGATCTCGAAGATTCTGATTTTCTGGCGCAGCCGGATCGTCCGGAACGCGGCGCTCGTTCCATAAATCAGAAACGGAATACACACGAGCGCAAGCAACTCTGATGTCCCGACATTTTTGTACTCCGCGGGAGCACCTTCCGGACGCGAATAAATGTAGAGCAGAACCAAAACTGCAAGATCGGCGGCGGCGGCGGCGAGCGGCCTGAGCCTGAGCCAGCGTTGACATGCACCCGCCACTTCGCTGGCCAGCGCCATGAGCAGGAGCGCCAAGGTGAACGGTACCAGATCGCGCGTCGCGATCAGCAATGCGAGGGAAGTGAGCATCGCGGCGCCATTGACCACCCAGACAATCGATGTCCGATCGCGCTTCCAGGCGAGAATGTAGGCGGCAATCACGAACCCACTGAGGACGCCCGCAGTAACCGCCGTTGGCAGGACCTCGAATTTCAGCGTCAGCTCCCAAAGCATGGGAGCGAGGATTAAGGCCGCGGTCGTGGCATAGACGGTACTCGCAAAATGCGCCTGCGCTGGAACTCGCGCTGCCCATAGCAGCCACATTCCGGCATAGGCAAGCGCCAGAGCGACGACTGCCAGCTTTGGAACTGAGCCCGATTCCGCCACAGCCCGCAGCACATAAGCGCCGGCGATTCCAAGCATGGCTTTGCCCAGCACGGAAAAAACACCACCAGCATCAGCCGGCGAAGGAGCTTCGGCGCTCGGTTGGCGTGGAACTGGACTGATAGCCTTGGGAGTAGCCGGCTTGCTCGGGACCGCCGCCGCCGTTTCGGAGGGATGTTCCAGGGCGGAGATTCGGCGTTCCAGGTTCTCCACGCGTGCGCTAAGCCGTGCTAAGACGTCTAGATCGTCGGTAATCTCCACAATCTCCACCTGCTGTGAGACTTGGCGACAAACCTAATCGAACTCACTGCGCGCAACCTCACGCGCGAAAATCTTCTGGCGAAACTCAGTGCGCGGGTGCGGCGCCGGGTAACGATCCCGAAGTCTTCTCCGGCCAAGGAGGCAAAAGTTTCACCAGCACCCACAGAATGCCCAACGGCAAAATGGTAAGCACAATGGCCACCAGCAGTCCTTCGCGCGTGATCAGGCCCATCTTGTACGTCGTGTATCCCAGGAAACTCTTGGAAAACAGCTGTCCTCCGATCACGACGTTCCAGCGCATGGCAAAAATGCCGATCAGAGTCAGGCATCCGGCCAGCGCGTAAATGCGTTTGCGGGCCATTTCTCCGAGCCTCAACACCTGGGTCAGGAAGAGAAGCGCGATGGGAGTGACCGTGCCCAGCAATATCTGGATCACGATATGCGACATGTACAGCTTGGTGTGGACCATGAAATCCAGGCTGCGGAAGCTTTCGTCCGACTCGTAGATGCGGTGAATCAGGTCGAGCATTTCCAGGCTGAAATCGATAATGAACGTGTAGAGCAGATAGCTCGCGATCGTGTCCACGCAGCGCATGTCGATCGTCTGTTTGCGAAGCCACGTCGCCAGCATGTAAAGCAGCAACACAGTGGCGATCCCTGACACCATGGCGGAGAAGATAAACACCACCGGCATCAGCGGCGACGACCACCACGGGTTCGCTTTGACCGAGCCGAAGATAAACCCGACATAGCCGTGCAGCAGGAACGCCGAAGGGATGCCGATGAGGGTAATGACCCAGCCCACTCGTTCATCAACGTGAAGTGCGTGTTCGCTGATGTTGCTGGAGCCCAGGGTCATCAGCCGGTAGATAAGGCGTTTCCATCCGGTGGTGGATTGCGAAAGCACCACGATGTCACGCCGGTAGTCCAGCCAGATTTCGAATACCAGAACGGCCATCAGATACCACAGGTACACAAACCCGAACATGGCCATCGCAGACGTCTTGTGCGGCGTCAGGTACATCTCGTACGAGCGTTCCGGATGTCCGAGGTGGAGTTGCAGCGGCAGCGGCGCGATCAGCAGGAAGGACAGAGCCGTCAGCAGCGCCAACCGGTACGTGGGTTTCACCGCCTCTACTTGGAAAACACGCTCCAGCGAAGCCAGAATGAACGCGCCCGCCACGAGTCCAGTGAGAAAGGGATACAACACGATCAGCACGCTCCACTGGAGCTCGATTTCGTTCGGATACATGAAGCCTTCAACGCCAGGCATAAACCGTCACTCGTCTCCTTCTCGCACCGAACGTTTTTGCACTGAACCTATCGCACCGAGCCATCCAAGCCGTAGTAATAGACCTTGGCATGGGTCGCCATATACGGTTTCAAGACCTGCACGCTATGGGTCTTCAGAAATTCATGAATCGGGTCGTTGGGATTCTTCAAGTCCGCCAACTGGCGCGCGCCGGTCGGGCAGGCTTCGCAGCAAGCGGTGGTCAGGCCTTTTGTAATCCGGTGATAGCAGAGCGTGCATTTTTCGGCAGTCTCGGTTTTCGGATTGATGAAGCGACAACCGTAGGGACACGCCTGCACGCAATACCGGCACCCGAGGCAGTATTTCTTATCGACCAGAACCACCCCATCTGGGCTTATGAACGTCGCGCCCACCGGGCAAACCTGCGTGCAGGGTGAATCCGCACAGTGGTTGCACAGCTTGGGCACGAAGAAGTTCTTTCCACCCTTTTCCTTGCTCGGTGGGAATCCCTCCTTGGCGCCGTCGGGCGAGTCCACGTGCGGATTTTCAATGTCGTAGTCCGTCACGTGATAGCGTTCCACCCAAGTACGGAAGTATCCGTCCGGTACATCGTTCTCGGTCTGACAGGCCCGCACGCAGTTTCCGCAGCCGATGCACTTGGGGAGATCGATCAACATGCTCCACCAGTGCTCCGATAATCTGTAATTGGGCGACACTTCCGGGGTCCCGGCCAGGACGTATTTCCAGGCAACGGCCGCCGCCGGCAACAAAAGCAGCATGTGACGCCGAGTGACGCTCATTTCCTCCCTCCGGTCGTTGCTCCGGTCGACACTTTGGCCGCCTGTTCGGTCGTATCTCCGGTGTCGATGGCCGGACTGTGCGGCTGGTGGCAGGTGTCGCAGGGCATTCCGTTAGAGTGGTCAGCGGAAACGACTTGCGGGAAGCCCTTCGGTTTGGCGATGTTCGCCTCGTGACAGCGGACGCACAGCACCGCCGTATCGAGTTTGGCGGGTTGGACGGAGCCGGGGTCGTCGGCATGTTTCGCCTGTGCTCCGTGGCATGCCTCGCAGTTGACGTGCGCATGACGGCCGCTTTTCTTTTTTTCCAGGACGTCCGTGTGGCAATCTTCGCAAGCCTGGTGGCCGGCGAAGCTCACCGGGCGGGCGGCGATTTCGGCTAAGGCATCTCCGCGGTAGTGTCCATACTGCCCAAAGCTCTTCGGCACGAGAACGGCCCGTATCCCCAAAAACGCGAGGATGCCGATAACGAAAACCGCGGCCAGCCGAAAGAGGTGTCCTGCATCCTTGAAGGCATTCATAAGAAGTGCAGCCTCTCAGTTACACCGGAGTGCAGACAGGCCGCTGTGCGCCGGGTCACAGACAGGCGTGTTTAGAGCCACAAGGGGCAGTGACTTGCGGAAAGGTGTCTGGCCAAGCACTGCGGAAACCCGAGTAGCCAGGAAAGCTAGCCGAGGAAGGACTGCGGCGGCCACGCAGCTGCCTCATCGCTGGCTGCGGCAGGATAGTTTACCTAACCAGCGTTTACACTCAAGTGCTCCGTCGCCGGGAAGATGAGTGTAATTGAGATTTTTCGACAACAATCCACGAAAGAGATACTATCGCTGCTGATGAAAATCCTTTCACATTGACGCGGAAAGGAATTGAGGAGACAATTCTAGCCGTTTCTTCGGGTCAAAAAGGAAATTGCGGTTTAGTGGACTCCCCTCAACCGTGGCAAGATAAGTGCCGCGGCAACAGATATGGCACTGGCAAGGATCATTACGCGCTCGCAGGCGTGCTCGCGAGAGCTGGCGCTGGATCTGCTTGCCCGCGGTTATGCCGTCGAAATCGTTGCTCCTGACAAAGTCCTCGACAATATTGCCGATCTGGAATTGCGGGTCGACGTCGGTCCCGGAGATCAGTTGATTGCGAACGTAGAAGCACACGATGGGCAGCGGGCGGCTTCGCTTGAATTCGTGCATCATTTGAAAGCACCGATGGTGGACTTCATGCGACGGCCGCCGCAGCTTGGTGAAGCGGTCCACTTTTCGGGCGAGCCGGTCAGTTTCAACGCCGCGCCGGGCATCGTAGATACGGAGTTGCCTGCGGAAGTTCCACAACTGGCGCCCAGAGCCGTTTCTCGGGCAACTGAGATTCTGCTCAATCGTGAATTCGATCCCGGAATCGATCCCGATGAAGGCGCGCGTCTGATTGCGGCGCGGGTTCTATCGCCGCCGCCGGAGGAGCCTCCAGGCTCTTTTGCGGTCGAGGATGCGGCGGTTCCCCAGCCAACCATGGCCCAGCCAACGATTGTCCCGCCCACGCAGGCGGCGCAACGCCGTGATCGTTCGGTGGGATGGCCCTGGCGCGCTGCTCTGACTTTTGCCAGCGTGGTGCTGCTGGCCGTGCTCCTCGCGTTCAGCATGCGCCGGACTAGTAAAGCTGCCGCGCAAAGTTCGGAAACGTTGCCGGTAGAAAAAATCGCAGCGGAGTCAACCGGCGTGAACCCGTTAAGCGCCGTCGATGCCGAAAAAGACCCGGCAAGAGATCCGGGACAAGTCTCAGCTGCACCGTTGCCGCCGCCGGCCGTAGCTTCGGAAGAGAATTCCAGCCACGCGCGGAAAGAAGCGCAAGTCACGAAGGTCGGAGCGCCAACCGCAAGCCCTCGGACCGCAGTCTCACGCCAACGCGGCGACGACTTGATCGCGCGCGATACCGTCACTTATCTCGACAAACGGCTCGAACCGGCCCCGAAAGCCAAGCCGCCAAAACCGCTTGCCCGCCGGCATCCGAAGTCGCACACGCACGGCGGCGTGATCGCGGCGAATACCGTTACCTATCTCAACAGGCCAGCTCCGAAAGCCGCAAAGTAGCAGTCCGGCATCAAGCATCCCTCGGATCTGAATTACGAGCTATTTCATAAATCTGTTTTGGGAAGGGCACGGCTTCAGAGCCTGCCCTGAGCGAGGCCGAAGGGTGCCTCTACGAGGTGCATAAACACTAGGCTTTTAGCCCCTGGGGAGCTACGCGTTTCATTCTGAACCCGGTCTATGAAAACAAGCTCTGGCCACGGGTAACGGATTTCCGCTGGTCAGGCATTGCCCCTTCCGGGCTTTGGGTTGCAGGCCTGATGTAAGCGTAGTTGGTGCAATTCTGCTGTGATAATTGGCGAAATCAGATAGCGCTCAAAACCGCCAAGAACCGAAAACAAGACAGCAGAGCGGGGGCCCCGGTCCAAGCGGGCACTCTCGCGACCTATCGACGGCGGTGGTTTCTCCCGTTAACTTCTGCCAAAGTGCAGCTTTGTGCATCTGCGTCACATTGGCTGGTGATCCAGAAACGAGCTTCGCCCCTCAGTAATTCATCTTAAGACATTGATTTTGAACAGGTTCCAAAAATGGCGTTCGGCCTCGTACCCAGTTACCATTTTGGTTCCGCAAATGCTTAGTCTCTTAGCACTAAAGAGGTCGCACCAGTTGAAACACCTTCACTCTCAATGTTCTCGACATCTCACTCTGTCCGTTCCACTCCCCGGAGCGGCGTCAAATTGAGTTTCCTCTGATACCCGCCACTTAGCCTCTTTGAAAAGGGTGGCCCCGCAAGGGGCCGCTTTTTTTGTTGGCCGGTTGGTCCCGGAGCTCCTTGGTATCAGACATGCTATCGGGCAGGGTTGAAAACCTTCTTCTATAAGCGCCGGGGCTTGTTCCAAGAATCTGGCGGAAGTGTTGTCGCAATGTGGCAGCCGTACCCATGCCGACACTTTCAGCAATCCCGTCAATGGATGCGGCAGTCGTTTCCAGTTGCCGCTGCGCACTTAACAGTCGCTGGTAGGTGAGCCACTTGTGGGGAGTGGTCCCGGTCTCTTGACCGAAGCGGCGGGCGAAGGTGCGCGGCGACATGGACGCTCTGGATGCCAACTCGTTGACGGTCAGCGGACGGCCCATTTTTCTTTGTGCCCACTCCAGAACCGGAGCCAGTCCGCCTTGCGCTTCGGTTCGAATCGGAGATGGAACATATTGCGCCTGGCCGCCCTCCCGATGAGGCGGTACGACCAGCCGTCGCGCAACCAGATTGGCAATCTTGGCGCCGTAATCCCGCCGAATGATATGCAAACACAAGTCGATTCCCGCCGCGCTTCCCGCCGAGGTCAGGATCGAACCCTGGTCAACGTAAAGCACGTCCGGCTCCACTTGCACGCGCGGGAACCGTGAGCGCAATAACTCGGCGTATCGCCAATGGGTGGTGGCCCGCTTGCCATCGAGAAGACCGGTAGCCGCGAGTACGAAAACGCCGGAGCAAATCGACACGAGACGCGCTCCGCGACGATGCGCCGAGCGAAGAGCTGCCACGAGCTTGGCAGGTGGAGGCTCCTCGGCGTTCCTCCAGCCCGGGATTATGATGGTGTCGGCACGTTGCAAGGTCCGAAGCCCGGAGCGTGCCTCGACCATCAAGCCACCAACCGCATGCACCGGGCCGGGTTCCAGGGAACACACCTGAAAGTCGTACCACTCTACCCCCAGTTCGGGACGCGGCAGACCGAAGAGCTCCACAACAATACCGAACTCGAACGTGCAGAGACGATCGTATGCCAGCGCGACGACGCGGTGCGGATGAGCTTTCGGCGGCATGGCAGTAATCTATCGCATATTGTCAGTTCTGCCTATCGATCCGGGGACGGGGTGGTGGTACAGTTTGAAGCGATTCTGCCGTTTCTTTTGGGTGGCGCAGCGGTTCACCGCTGCGATATCGAGCTTGTTTTCAGTACCGGCTTTAGCCGCTGAGGGACGGAAATTTCCAAACGGCACGACTACCGGGGCCGGCTTTGCGGCATACTAAGCCTCGCGCTTCGCTCCGCACTTCGAGTGCTGAGGAGATAAAAAATGGCCATTCCATCTTCTGCAACTTCGCCCCTTACAGAAATCCCGGCGGCATCTTCGCAAGAAGCGCTGGCGCATTTCGAGCGCTTGCTTGCCTTCGAAACGGACTGCTGGGATACGCACGCGGCGCTCGCGGCGGGCCATTCTGGATTCGTGGTCCTGGATGTTCGAAGTCCCGAGGCCTATGCGATGGGCCACGTTCCGGGAGCGGTCAATCTTCCGCACCGGCGCATCGTGGAGCGGAATCTCGCTCAGTTTGCTCCTGACATTCTATTTGTCGTGTACTGCAACGGCCCACATTGCAACGGTGCGGATCGCGCCGCTGCCCGGCTCGCCCGGTTGGGCAAGAAGGTGAAGAAGATGATCGGCGGGATCGAGGGTTGGAAGGATGAGAGTTTTGAACTGGCGAAGGCGGGAGATCAAGGCGAAAATGCCACCGGCGAACGTGGTCGTTCTTGATCACTCGCTAGACCACGCGGCGATTGTTTTCCAATCACAGCCGCTCGATGAACGGCTGATTACAGTTCGTTCCCCGCAGTTGACGCCCGCTCTCTCCCGCGCTTACGATACTTGTTTGACTCTACACGGTATAGGTACGCCGTGGAGCGCCGTTTGTG
>JBAWFQ010000219.1:0-15396 GCA_049592035.1 Terriglobales bacterium | reverse complement strand
GAAAACGTCAAAGCCGTAAGCGCTGTCTGCCGCAAGCATCGTATCCCGCTCTACTTCGACGCCTGCCGTTTTGCCGAGAATTCCTACTTCATCAAAATCCGCGAAACAGGCTACGCCGACAAATCGCCAAAAGAAATCGCGCAGGAAATGTTCAGCTTCGGCGACGGCTGCACCATGTCCGCCAAAAAAGACGGTATGGCCAACATCGGAGGATTTCTCTGCACCAACAACGACACGTTAGCCGAGCAGGAAAAAAACTTGCTCATTCTAACCGAGGGTTATACCACCTACGGCGGCCTCGCCGGACGCGATCTCGAAGCCATTGCCGTAGGCGTGCAAGAGGCGTTGCACCACGACTACCTCGAATACCGCATAGCCTCGACCGCCTATCTGGGCAACCACATAGCCGAGCAGGGAGTGCCAATCGTGCAACCGCCCGGCGGCCACGCCGTCTACATCGATGCGCGAGCCTTTCTGCCGCACATTCCGCCCGCTCATTTCCCCGCGGTCGCGCTCGCCAATGAAATCTATCTAGAAGGCGGCATCCGCTCGGTTGAGATCGGCACACTAATGTTCGGCGCCGCAGCGAAGATGGACCTAGTACGCCTGGCGATTCCCCGCCGCGTCTACACCCAAAGCCACATCGACTACGCCGTCGAAGTGATCCTCGAAGTCTGGAAGAAGCGCGACCAGATTCAAGGCATGAAGCTAACCTACGAAGCCCCATTCCTGCGCCACTTCACGGCCAAACTGGAGCCGGAACCAGCCGAAGTAGCAGCCGCCATGCGACGCTAATTCTTTGGTGGCGCGATGTTCTCGGGAGATGTCCAGCCAGGAACCTCCGATGACGCTAGGCAAGAATCGCGGCTGCTTGCCTGTTCTGTCACCTTCAGCTGTGAAGTTTGTCACTGAATCTTGGTTGATTTCTGTTTACACTATCGCCCGAGCAAGTTTTTGCTCGCTCATCAGTCCTGTTGGCCGAACTCTCGGCTCGCAAGCTCAAGGCCACCGTCCGGCGATTGGCTTGGCTTCTCCCATGGGCACCCAAATTAGGAGGATTCTTCAAATGCGACCCTACACTCGTACTGTGCTCGTGACGCTCGCAGTCATGAGCTTATGCTTAATGTTGCTTGCATCTACCATGTCATTCGCTCAGGCGCCGGCAGGACGGAACCGCCCTGCAGGAGTACCAGACGATTATGTGATCACTCCGTTCGGCTACTTCCATCCATCCTGTGTCTTGCGGCTAGCACAAGGAGAGAGTGTGCTGGCAGACGGACGTGTCCTCCAACATGCGGATGGAGCTCTGGAGGACATTCCGGCTTGCAAGTATCCACATTACGCGGCCAGCGGCGCGATAACAGCCGCGGGTGCCACCAAGGCAGAGTCACCGACGATCAACGGCTGGGTTGAATCCTCAAGTGTCATCACCAACAGTACCTCCTACGGCGAAATTATTGCCACATGGACCGTGCCGCCAGCGCCCACTTCCAAAAACGGCGAGGTCGTGTATTTCTTCCCCGGCTTGGAGGACAGCAACGATGTGGTGAGCATTATTCAGCCTGTCCTCGGGTGGAATATGGATGACACGAATACGCCGTGGACGATTGCCAGCTGGAACTGCTGCCCCAGTGGCATTACCGTGGAGAGCACGCCAGTGAATGTCAACCCGGGCGATACCATTCTAGGCACGACCGTGTCCACCTGCGGCGCCGGAACCGAATCCTGCCCCACGTGGAACATTACAACCGCAGATGTCACCACAGGTGGCAGCACAACCTTGGGCAATACTCCCAGTGAAGGGCAGACGTTCAATTGGGCGTTCGGCGGCGTGTTGGAGGCCTACAATATTGTCCAATGTAGCGATTACCCTCCCAATGCGTCGCAGACTTTCTACGACATCGCGCTGTATGACTATAACTTCGTCCTGATCCCTAGTCCGGATTGGTCAGTAACTTATTGGGCCAAGGACGAAACGCCACAATGCAACTACAATGTCCAGACGACGGCAACCCAAGCGACGCTCTACTATGGCACTAGCGGACCGGTGGTCAGCCTTTCACCGGCATCAGTGAAGTGGGGTAAGGTGGTCGTGGGCACTACCAGCAAGGCCAAGAAGGTGACGCTTACCAACACCGGAACCCAGACGCTGGACATCACCAGCATCACCACCAGCGGCGACTTCGCGTTCGCCGCCGTCAAAGCGACCAAGAAGGTGACCCCTTGCGCTAACGGTGGCACAGTAGCTGCTGGCGCCAGTTGCGAAATCGCAGTTACCTTCACTCCACTCCAAACCGGAACGCTCGCCGGTGACGTAACCTTCACCGACAACGCCAGCAATAGTCCGCAGCAGGTACCGCTTTCCGGAAAGGGCGAGGACTAATAGGAAACTGAACCAGAGGGCGGGACTTCGGTCCCGCCCTTTTTTGCTTCCAGGTGCCCCACTCATCGCGCACTTTGCGATGAATGGAATTCCACTGCGAATGGCAGCATGCTCTGGTTTTCCGGAACCCGCCAACTACGTCTACCCGGGTGTAAAATTAAAAGTCGCGAACATCCGCGCCAACATCCAATGCTTTCGTCCCGAAAGGATCTCCTATGGCAACCATGGAAGCCCCACCCCGCCTGCAAATCCGCCTTCACCAAGGTGCATTCAAAAATGAATCATTCGTAGATTTCACCAAAGAAGACAACGTGCGCAAAATGCGCGCCGCCATCGAGAAAGTGCGTGGCCAGCTAAGCCGCGAGTACGACCTGATCATTGGAGGCAAGCGCATCAAGACCTCCGATAAGATTCGTTCTATCAATCCGGCGAAGCCCTCGGAAGTAATTGGCATTCACCAGAAAGCCGGCAAAGACCATGTCGAGCCCGCCGTTCAGGCTGCGATTAAGGCCTTCGGCCACTGGAGCAACACGTCGGTCGAAGAGCGCGCCTCGCTCCTGTTTCACGTGGCCGACGTGATGCGCGAGCGCAAGCTGGAATACATGGCTTGGCTGGTGTTCGAGGTTTCGAAGAACTGGTTCGAAGCCGATGCCGATATTTCCGAGACCATCGACTTCTGCGAGTTCTACGCGCGCGAGGCCCTTCGCTACGCCAAAGCCGAGCCGCCCGTACAACTGCCCGGAGAGCGCGACACGTTGATGTACATTCCGCTGGGCGTCGGCGCGGTGATTCCGCCGTGGAACTTTGCCAGCGCCATCATGGCCGGTATGACCGTGGCTTCGATCGTCAGCGGCAACACCGTTGTCCTCAAGCCCTCCAGCGATTCGCCGACGATTGCGGCAAAGTTCGTCGAACTGCTGGAAGAATGCGGCATGCCGGAAGGCGTGGTCAACCTCTGTCCCGGAGGCGGCGCCAACTTTGGCGATGCGCTGGTGGCGCATCCGAAGGTTCGTTATATCGCCTTCACCGGCTCGCGCGAGGTTGGATTGCACATCAACCAGACCGCTGCGCAACAGCAGCCAGGCCAGATCTGGATCAAGCGCACGGTACTCGAAATGGGCGGCAAAGACGCGATCGTAGTCGATGCCGACGCCGATATCGACTCCGCCGTGGAAGGCGTAGCCACCGCCGCTTTCGGCTTCCAGGGCCAGAAGTGTTCGGCCTGCTCGCGCGCCATCATCGACGAGCGCATCTACGACAAGTTTCTCGAGAAACTGAAAGCGCGCGTCGAACTCATCACCGTAGGCGATCCCACGCTGAACCCGAACATGGCGGCCGTCATCAACGAAGGTTCGATGAACGAAATCCTACGCTACATCGAGATCGGCAAAAAAGATGGACGCCTCATCATCGGCGGCGGGCGCGACACCAGCGCCAATAATGGTGAAGGGTACTTTATTCAACCCACGGTAATTGCCGACATCCCGGCGAAGTCGACGCTCGAGCAGGAAGAAATTTTCGGACCCGTGCTCGTCGTGATCAAGTCGCGCAACTTCGACCACGCCCTCGAAATCGCCAACGACACCGAGTTCGGACTCACCGGCTCCGTCTACTCCAGTTCCCGGGAGAAACTCGACCGCGCCGTGCGCGAGTTCCACGTCGGCAATCTCTACCTGAACCGCAAATGCACCGGAGCGATGGTAGGCGCGCATCCCTTCGGCGGCTTCAATATGTCCGGCACCGATTCGAAGGCAGGCGGCCCAGACTACTTGCTGCTATTCACGCAAGCAAAAAGCGTGGGTGAGAAGATCTAGCGGCTGACGGGCGTTGCTATCCGCCACGGTTGTTGGAAAGAGCAAACGATGTAACAGAAAGCTAAGAAAGAGCGGCAGGGTCCGTTAGGCAGACACTTGGGCTGCTTTCCGCTCTCATCTCCACCAGCGCAATAAAAAGGCCGCCCGCAGGCGGCCTTTCGACATTCCAGCGAAAGCGACCTAGTTGCTGATGACGGTGCTCTGCGGCGCCTGCGGTACGGCTGCGGCTGCGGTAGCGGCCGCGGCTTCGTTCAGGATGCGATGGTGAATGGTGAAGAGCGCCAGTTCCAGCCGGTCCGATACGCCGATCTTGTCGTAGACGTTGCGCAGATAATTCTTGATCACCTGCTCGGTCGTTCCCAACTGGGTGGCGATTTCCTTGTTCTTGTATCCCTGCACAATCAGCGCCACGATGCGCAGTTCCTTGGCCGTCAAGCGGTCGCGGACGCGCAGGCCGACCATATCGTTTTCGGTCAACTCGCTCGGCACCGCCATGTCCTGTACCCAGCTTTCGCCACGCGCGATTTTGCGCACACAGTCCACCAGCGCCGGGCTGGTGACGTTGCGATAAACCACGCCATGGGCGCCCGCTGCCATGTAGCGCTGCGCGCTCTCGCCCGTATCCGCCAGGACGACGACCCGCGTCTTGTTCTTGTTGGCGGCGGAGAGCACGGAGTTGAAGTCGGAGTGGAAGCCTCCGGCAATGATCAGCACGGCGGCGCGAAACTTGTCGAGCGCCATGAACATCTGCTCGGCCGTTTGCGCTTGCGCCACGATTCGCATTTCATCTTCTACGGCGAGAACTTTGGCGATGCCCGCTCGGAAAATCGCCTGATTGTCGGCCAGAATAAGCTTCAGCATGGATCGCTCCCAGTTAACTGTTGCGCACGAATTCGTAAGAATCGATTACGCAAGCGACGCCCCGGTTGTCTCCGGAGCCACCGCTGGCATCAGGCTCATCGGTCCGCACCACGCGGCCGCGGCACTGAATCACGACATTATCCTTGCCCCCCGTGACCTCCGGCGGCAGGGTGATCTCAAACTCTACGGGCGAGCCCACCTCAAGCGATGCGTCAGCGCGAATGTAGACGCCGGCCGCACTCAGATCGCCGGTCATTCCGCTGGTTTCAACCGTGGTATCTTCGCTATGAATCTTAATCGGCAAATGCAGCGGAAACCTTTTCCCGGTACGTGCTTCGCTCACGACTCCTCCTTGCGGCTGTCGCTCTGCGCCTTGTTCCAAAGCCGGAAACCAAGGCAGAAAAACCAAGCCGGAAACCACGAAATCCCAGCCAAACCCAAACGAGCAGCTAACGGGGTTATATCACACCGAATACTCCAGAAAAAGAATAGAACACTCGCGGGGTTACCGAGGTAATACCGGGACCAACCAGGTTCTCCCCTGTCGTCGTCGGCGATTTACGGTAGAACTCGGCATTATGCCAGCAAAAAACCACCCGATACCGGGTGCCCTTCCGCCGCTTCCAGATGTTGGCCATGAACCTCTAAAGACAAAGTGGTGTGCGCTTTTCGCAGCAAGAAAAAAGGGCGGGACCGAAGTCCCGCCCGCTAGTTCATTTTCCTGGTTACTATTTGCCGGTTCCCGACAGGGATACCTGCTGCGTAGTGGGGTTAGCGTTGTCAGTGAACGTCACGTTACCGGTGTAGGCTTGCGCTTCGGTCGGAGTGAAGTCGACTTCAATCTCGCAAGTGGCGCCAGCAGCCACCGTGCCACCGTTCACGCAAGGCGTTACCTTCTTGGTCGCCTTGACCGTCTTCAGCGCGAACGGCGCGCTGGTGGCGATCGAGGTAATGTTGAGCGTCGCGTTTCCGGTGTTGGTCAGGATTACCTTCTTTGCCGCGCTGGTTTTGTTCAGGGCTTTCTTGCCGAAGTCGATCGACGTCGGTGACAAGCTGACCGCTGGTCCGCCGCCGCCGCTTCCGACAAGTGCGTTGATCAAGCCGCTACCGTTCGGACTGCCCCAACCGCTGTCCAAATCGTAGCCGACTTCTGCCGGAAAGCCGTTATTGCCGCTAGTGATGTCGTGGAAAGCGGCTGAATAGCCTCCCGACAGACCCAACGGATAAATGGTTGGGTTAATGAAGCCGGGCGCCGGCTTGCCGTTGGCTGCCGCCTGTTGATTAGCCAGAGCCAGGTAGCCCGCCCACATGGGCGCGGCAAAACTGGTCCCGCCGTAATCGTTGGCGGTGCATCCGCTCAAGCCAGATTGATCGGCGCAGACGTAAAAGGACCAGTTCGCGTTGGCCGTGACGTCTGGGCCGTTCCGCAAGGTCGTTGAGCCCTTATTTTTCGAAGTGATAACACCCGACAATTGCTGCCAGCTGGGAATCGGAATGTCGTCCGGGGAAATCCCGCCGCCAGTGTCTTGCCAACCCACTTCCGAAGACCAGTCGCCGCCTGGGCCAGTGGTCGTCAAGTCCGTGCCACCGACCGAAATGATATTCGCATCCTCCGCCGGGAAGGGGAAGTTGCCCGAATTCCACGCGTCGCTGTCGCCAGCCGCCACAAAGAAGCTCTGCCCTTGGGCTGCCATCTGCTCGTAGTACGGGTCGTCCGTGCCGGGATCGGCCGGGGTCCAGCCCCACGAACAGCTAATTTGCAGACTCAAAGGAGCAAGCTCATCCGAAACCATCGCACTGAGACAGTCGGTATCGCTGAAAGTTCCATTGTTGGCGTAGACGTCACCGCACACGTACATATACAGCATCGTCGCGCCTGGTGCCATGCCCATCGCCTGAGTCATGTCAATGGTCTGTTCCGTATCGTCGCAGCCCTGAGAAGCCAGGCACGTCGTGGTGTACCCGCCCGTGGAAACGATGGTGGGAGTGAAAGGTTCGGTTTGCTTCGCGCCCTGATAGTACGTCTTCAGGTCGGTCAAATCCGTTCCTGCAAGCTCGAA
Organism: Terriglobales bacterium; assembly: GCA_049592035.1. Lineage (GTDB taxonomy): Bacteria > Acidobacteriota > Terriglobia > Terriglobales > Acidobacteriaceae > Acidiflorens. The sequence goes on along the minus strand of JBAWFQ010000219.1, from coordinate 8,278 downwards.
CAGGCCAAGGTTTTGGCCGGAGCCGGTGAGAGACGTTCCCTCGTAGTAGGCCCCTCTCATGTCGCTGCCGCAGAAGGATTCTTGAGGACAGGAGCCCGTTTGCGCTTGGGAGACTTCGGGGTTCACCTTGAGGTCTCTATGCTTGAGCGCGGGATGCGGGATTGAATAGTTGTCCAAACCGGAGATGTGCCAGAGCTGCATCGGCAGGTCGGCGCTGGGCTCGCGGTCGGGCGAGAAGAAGGTGCGGTTTTCCGTGGGGTGTTGGTAGACCGCCATCGTTATGTGGAAAGCTTTGTTGATGTTCGCGACCGGGGCCGAGAACTGTACGTCCCGGGACTGGAGAGATCCGCCAATCACCTTAAAGCCGTTCGCCTTCGCGAAAGCAATCAGCGCGTCGTAGTCCTCCTGGCTCGCTCCAAACCTCTCGGCAAACTGCCGGGGGGTAACGTACTGCTTGTAGGAGGGGCTGGTAGGATCGTAGAGCTCTTGCAGGAAATTCTCCAGCTCTGGCTGGTGTCGCAACGCCAGAACTGCATCGAAGCGCATCGTTTGAGTTGCGGGAAGTTGGCCGACAAGTTTGGCCTCTCCGTTGAGGACCACTTCGCGCACATGACGAGTCAACAGGGTCTGGGACGCCGCCTGGCAAACCAGATTCATAGCCAACAGCATCGCGAGGAGCATGAGCAGGGACACACTTAATTTTCGAATCACGATTTCTCCTTGTGAGTTAAATCCTGGAAGATCCTTATGGTCGTAGCATCTCGACAGACCCATTACTCCCGAATCCGCGACATGCCTGATTGAACACCGGAGACCCTCGCCCGGGGCGGTGAGGGAACTGATCGGCAGGAGTATAACCCCTTTTTCCGGAACAGCGACGTATAAAATTTGTAAATTATGCGTCGGAAGTGCAAGAGTGCACATTCGTGCACATTTGTGCGATAAATATGCTCTTGCCACATGCGGAGCGCGCTCCAGCGCCCGTTGCTGGCTTACTCACGTCGCATTTACAACTCACGACGTTGGCTTCTCCGGGTTGGGTTGCACGATCAGATGGTGCCGCCTCAACACTCGCCGCCGCTGCGATTCCTGGATCGGCGCGCAGGCCGCCAACGCGCAAAGCACGTAAAACAGCGCGGCATTTGCTGGAATCTGGAGATTGAAATCGAGCAAACTGTGCACCAGGATTCCCACACAACCGAGCAAACACGCCACGGTCAATGCGCCGCTCGCAGTCTCTGTCCAGTTTTTAAGCTTGGCCGCGCTCCGGCGGAAGACCAGCACCAGAAACCAGACCGCTATGGAGAATCCGGCGAGCCCGGTCTCGACCAGCAATTGCAGATAATCATTGTGTGCCTGATTGACAAAGAACAGAGTGTAGAAACTGCGAAATTCCGGGTAGACGATCGGAAATGCGCCGAGACCCCAACCGAGGAATGGCCTCTTGGCAAACATGCGCAAGCAATCACGATCGATGCCGAGGCGGACCCCGCCGTTGATTTCTTCACGAGCTTCGGAGTGAATGCTGGCCAGACGCTGCGTGAGTTCGTTGCCGCCGATCCACACCAGGAAAACTATCACCGTCGCCAGAAACGCTCCCAGCATGAGGGGTTGCTTCCAACTGCCCTTGCGCTGGCGAAGCATAAGCACGGCCAACACCACCATTTGCGCGACGAAGGCCGCCATGCCGCCGCGGGACCCGGAAAGGAAAATACTTCCTGCCATCAGCGCGGCGATTCCCGCCGCGGCAATCTTGCGGTTCCCATTCGTGAAATGCGTTGCGGCCAGCACCAACGGGAAGGGAAGGAGCATCTCCATCAGGCCGGCGTAATGATTGTGATTCACGTACGGTCCGTAAATCGAGCCACCCTGTTCCAAACTCCAGATCCAGTAGAGCTTTCCATTCGGCGTCAAACCCTGCAGCACGGCAAACGATGCCACCACCGCGCCGTAACCGGTGAACAACTGGGCCATCAACTCAAATTGAGAGGAGCGACGCAGAGTCTGCGTCACCACGAACACCAGCATGCCGTACGCGGCGTAGAGCAGCAAGTGAGAGTAGGTTACATGGCGGTAAGCGGTGGTTCCAACCGCCCACTGCAGCAGCGCGAGCGCAAAAAAGGCTGCCATCGGGCGGTAGAGAGGATGGTCGGAAACGTCGAGTTCACGTCTGATCCATTGCCGCAGCGCCCAAACCGCAAGTAGCGCCGCAGCGCATGCCTCCAGGGCAAAAATAGACCAGGGCTCGACCGCTCCAAAAGCCAGCGGGCCCAGCAGCAGCACGGCCCAGGCGCCAGCCAACAGCGAATTGTTGGTCAACCTCGGTTGCGAGACTTTAGCGACCGGCGCGGGTTCGGGCTGCGTTGCCAGGGCGGAACTCACTGGTTGTCCTTGGAATGATTCGGGGAATTGTCGGATGCATCACCGGAAGAAAGCGCGGGAGAAAGTTTGAAATCGTCGAGCCAAAGTTTGCCGCGAATGGGGGAACCAGCAGGGAAGCGCTCAATCGCCAGCCGCAGCAGCGTGGTGGAATTTGGGATTGTAACTTGAGAATGAAGTTCCTTCCAGAAGTCGGCATCGTTGAGAGGATCGCTGGCAAAGATCGGATCACCCGTGTAGGCGTCGCGCAGAACGATCTCCGGCCCGCCCGCGCCCTCAAATTCCGCCGACTTGTAGTAGGCCGAAAAGTCGTAAGTGGTTGCGCCGTGCACGGGAATCAGTTCTGAAATCCCAGCGTCATTGATCCCCGGACCCTCGAAGGTTAGAAAAAGAGAGCGATGACCCTCGTGGAATTCGCTCGGATCAAGGATGGGTTTGACTCCGGTTCGATCAACGTAAGTCCAGTCAAAGCCACCGTTCAAAATATCCAGGCTAAAATCGCCGTTCACAACCAGGTTGTCCTCCGTGGGCAAGTAGGCGGACAGGCCCAGAATGTCGGCGCTCTGCTCCCACGCGGTCATGGCGGCATCGGGTCGATGCGCCGCAATCAGATAATTCACGTACTCGAACAAAAAACGATTCCCGAATTTCTCGTGCAGATGGGCGAGCCGTTCCCAGGTTTTAATGGTGCCGTCGGTTTCCTTGTTACTCATCAGGAAATGGAGAAAGGCAATCAAGGAATCGCCACGAGCCGGCACCACGTCGCGGAGCAGCGCGTCCGTATCAGGACGCACCCGCCAGCAGGCGCGCAAAGAGGCGTCCACCAAGGCAAGATCGTTCTCAATGACGACGCGGAACTCACGCAGGGCGCGGTCGATCTCGCCGTCAATCAGAAAAAAGTTAGCCGCTTCCCACGCCACATCGGGCGCGGTCGGTTCCGCCTCGAGCGCGCGGTCCAGGGCTGTTCGCTGACCGCTGGTATCCCCGGTCACCTGATAGGCGCCGGCCAGATCGAACCAATAACGAGCATCGTGGGGATTGAGCGCGACCGCCTCTCGGAAGCTGGCGATAGCGCCCTGCGGGTCACCGCTAACAAACGCCAAGTAACGTCCCAGTCGATGGCGATAGTCTGCATTGCCCGGCGAGAGCCACACCGCGCGCTGCAGTTGGGGCAACTCCGCATGCGCCGCCAGGACGCTCGCGGTGAACTCTTTGCCCGCCAGAACAAGATAGGCACAGACCAGCAAGCCCACGCCGGCGGCAAACTGCCAACGTTGCTTGGTTGATAGCGAAGTGGCCATGATCCCGTTACCCGTCAGTTCTCAGCACCGACGGGAAGCCTATTCTCCTAAGCTCTTTAAATGCTCGACGAGTGTACAGCAATCGTCCGAGCTGCGAAACACACCGCGTCAAACCGCCTTCGGTTCCGCATCGTCCCTGTCGGGGGGAAGATCTTCGTGATAGTACTGACCATATTTTCCCTGATACTCGTAGTAATAGTAATAATCGGGGGAAGTTAGATCGACGGCGTTCAAGAGTACACCGGCAACGTGAGCGTTGACCTGCATCAAAATGTCGCGGGCCCGGCGCAGCGCTTGCTTTGTGGTCTGGCTGGAGCGGATCACCAGGACAGTGGCGTCGGCGCGCGGTGACAGCACTACCGCGTCTGTGACCGACAGGGTGGGAGGAGTGTCGATCACGATGTGGTCGTACATGCCTCGCAACTCGGTGATCAAGTCCCTCATATTGGAGGAGGCCAGCAATTCGGCGGGATTTGGCGGCGGCGTGCCCGCGGGCATGATGAAAAGATTGGGCAGCATCGGAGAGGTCGTGATGGTTTGTTGCAGAGTGGCGCTTCCGGTCAGCACGTTGCTCAGACCGCTGCGCGGGCCCATGCCCAGCGTTTTGTGAACACTGGGCCGGCGCAAGTCGGCATCCACCAGCAGAACCCGGACGCCCTTTTGTGCCAGCACGATGGCGGTGTTGATGCTGGTTGTGGTCTTGCCTTCCTGCGGACGCGCGCTGGTTACCATAATGACCTTAGGCGGCGCTCCGAGATTGGAGAGCAAGAGCGAAGTCCGCAGTGCTCGATACGATTCCGCCATCTGCGACTGCGGGCGAACCTGCGTTACCGTCTCTACCGCTTCCTTCGAGGCCGTTAAACTCAGGCGCTTCCCCGCGGGCCCACGGTTGCCTGATTTGGAGCCGAGCGGGATCATCCCGAGAGAGGGAAGGCCCGACAGCGCCGTCGCCTGTTCGGGAGTGCGGACGGTATTGTCCATATTCTCGAGCAGGAAGGCCAACCCGAGGCCGGAGATGATTCCCAGCACCAGCGCAAAAGACAGGTTGCGCGGGATGTTGGGTTCGCTCGGACCGGTGGGAACGCGGGCCGCATCGATGATGCGGAAATTATTGGAGCGCAATCCCGCGGTAACCCCCGCCTCCTTCAGTTTTTCCAGCAATCCCTCGTACAGCGTACGGTTGCTGTCCAAGTCCCGTTTCAGGATGCTGTATTCGATCGCGCTTTCGTTCAGTTTATTCGCTTCCTGTTTTTGCTTCTCAAAGGCGCCGCGCAACATATCCTCGCGTTGCAAGGCGGCCAGATACCTTCCCTTGAGGTGGTCGACAGCTTTGTCGGTTTCCACTTGATACTGGCGGTCAATTTCCTTCAATTGGTTATTGAGTTTGACCACTGAAGGATGGTTGGGACCTAGCTGATCGCTGTCTTTCGCAATTTCGATCCGGAGACCGACTTGCTGCTCGCGCAACTTGTCCAGAAGCACGGAACCGGCTGTGTTGCCTCCCCCGTTGTCGGCAACGATGGCGGCTGCAACCGCCACCGGATCGTTGGACTGGGTCTGGCGGTAGACGGCTTCTTTTTGCATCCGATCCGATTCCGCCATCGTCATTTCTTTGTTCAGTTCGTCGAGTTTTTCCGTGGTAATGTTCGTCTTTTCATCCGTCCCGAGAATCTCGTGTTCCTTCTGGTAACGTACCAGCTTCTCCTGCGAGGTCTCCACTTTCATCTGCAAGTCGACGAGCTGTTTCGAAAGCCAGTCGGAGGCTTGCATGGTGGATTCGAACTTGGTCTTGAAATTCTGCTCGACATAAGTAGCCGCGAGAGTATTGACTGCGATGGCAGCGAGCTGAGGGTCGGTGCTGGTGAAATGAATCTCCATGATTCGAGTGTTGGGAATCAGCGCCACGTGCAGCCTGCCGTGAAACATCGCGAGTAGAGCCGACGTGCGGGCCGAATCGGTCTGCAGCGGATCGGCGACCAGGTTGGCTTGTTTTTGATCGCCATGGCCGCCAAACTCCGGACGCTTATCCAGATTCAGCTGCCGGATTACCTGCAGCGCCATCAGGTCGCTTTGCAGGATACGGACTTCGGTATCCAGATCGCTCTGCTCATAAACGTAGTCGGTGTCGGGCGCCGAGTCTTTGAAGGCCACCAGATTCGAATCCGCTTTGTTGACGGCGATCCGCCCGACCGCATCGTAGATGGGAGTCTGGCGCAGGCTGGCAACCGCGACCGCCATGAAGATGCCCACGATCACTGCGATCACCAGCCACTTGCGCTTAATCAGAACGCGCATGTATTCGCGCAGCATCGATTCCTGCGGCGGCAGCACGTTGTAAAGCGCCGAGCCGATGGGCCGCAGAAATTCAACCGGTTCGCCCGGCAGTTGTCCGCGTGATACATCGTTACTCAGCGATACATCCCCTCGCGGGTCGTTATTTCGCGGAACCAGGGGTCCCAGTGACATCATCACTCCTTAGCCGCTACCACTTGGCGTGCAACCGCACCGCCGCTGCGTAAAACTCCTCCTCCGGCCAATCTTGTCCTACAGCAAGCAGGCAGAGAGAAGCGGAACTGTTGTGAAGAATTTGCCTGATTTTAGCATCTCGCATGTAAGACGCATCCACAATTTGGAGGTTGCTAGTGTTTTGCGAAATACCCTCCGCTTTGCGGAGACGCGTCAAAAGGAATCGTCGGCTATACTATCGATCAAAACAACTTGCCCGAAAAGCGAACTCTCGTGCGACAGGACGCGAAACGGTCGATTTTCATTACCCGCCGCTGGCGTAGCCCTAATTTTTGGAGAACCTGCCCAGATACGCGGCCCGGGCGCTGAGCCGGCGGAAGAGGTCTCGAAGGAACAAGAATGTTGAATTGGTCGCAGGAATCGATACTGGTAACAGGTGGGACCGGATCGTTTGGGAAAAAATTTGTGGAGATCATGCTGCGCGACTACCAGCCACAAAGGCTGGTGGTTTTCAGTCGCGACGAGTTGAAGCAGCATGAGATGCGAACCTCGGGCTTCGATCATCCCAGCCTACGCTATTTTATCGGGGATGTTCGCGACGTGGAGCGGTTGAAGCGCGCTCTCGAAGGCGTGACCGTGGTGGTGCATGCGGCCGCACTCAAGCAGGTGCCGGCCTGCGAATACAACCCGTTCGAAGCGATCCAGACCAACATCATGGGCGGCCGCAACGTAATCGATGCCGCCCTCGATCAGGGCGTGCGCCGCATTCTCGCGCTCAGCACCGACAAGGCAGTGAATCCCATCAATCTATACGGCGCGACCAAATTGTGCGCCGAAAAAGTCTTTGTGCAGGCGAATGCTTATGCGGGCGCCAGAAACACTCGTTTCAGCTGCGCCCGCTACGGGAACGTGGTGGGCAGCCGCGGTAGCGTCATTCCAATTTTCCTGGAGCAGCGGCGCCGCGGTAAGATCACCATCACCGATCCCCGAATGACCCGATTCTGGCTGACCCTGGAGCAGGGAGTGAAGTTTGTTATCCGCTGCCTGGAACAGATGCACGGCGGCGAGATTTTCGTGCCCAAGATTCCGAGCATGCGGCTGCTGGACTTGGCGGAAACCGTTGCTCCCGGATGCCAGGTGGAGTACATCGGCATTCGCCCCGGCGAGAAGTTGCACGAAGTGCTGATCTCCGAAGACGAATCGCGGCAAACGCTGGAAGCGGAAGATATGTACGTGATTCAACCGTCGCACCCGTGGTGGAAATCGGAAAACTGGGCCAACGTCAAGCCGCTGCCGGAGGGCTTCCGTTATTCGAGTGATACGAATGATCGCTGGCTAACCCGGCGTGAGCTGGAAGAACTGGTTGCGCCCGAGACCAGCGCCACCGAAACCGTTCCGACGTCCGCCTAGCGTCGTGCGCGGTGTGTTCGCGACGCATGTTCGGCTTGTCATCCTGAGCGAAGCGAAGGACGTTTTCTTGTCAGTGCAGACAGGTGCGATTCCACGGAAGCCTCGAGCTAGGGGCTTGTGTTTGATTTTGCTTTTTGGGTGGCGAATAACGGCTGAGAGGTGACTGCGCCGCAGGACGCTGCGCCCAGATTGACACGTGAGATTTTTATGGAAACGCTGGCTATCCACGGCGGTTCGCCCGTGCGGGAGAGGCTGCTTCCGTACGGCCGTCAAAGCCTCGATGATGCAGACATCCAAGCAGTAGTTGAAGTTCTCAAGTCCGATTGGCTGACTACGGGACCGAAGGTCGACGAGTTCGAAGAGCGATTTGCGGCATGGGTCGGGGCGCGGCATGCGGTGAGCTTCAGTTCGGGGACAGCCGCCTTGCACGGGGCGGCGTTTGCCGCCGGGCTGGGGCCTGGAGACGAGGCGATCACCACGCCCATGACTTTCTGCGCGACCGCCAACTGCGTTTTGTACCAGGGCGCGACTCCGGTGTTCGCCGACGTCTCGGCGGATACGCTGAACCTTGATCCCGAAGAAATCGCCAGGAAACTTTCGGTGCGCGCCTCTTCTCGCGTGAAGGCCATCATCGCCGTCGATTATGCGGGCCATCCCGCCGCGCTCGATGAACTGGGAAAACTGGCGAAGACTCACGGTGCGCTCCTGATTGAAGACGCCTG
>JBAWFQ010000218.1:0-6690 GCA_049592035.1 Terriglobales bacterium | reverse complement strand
ATTATCTGTTTCACTTTTTCATCAACGGCTGCCATTGTTGTCCTCGTTTCTTAGTCTCGGAATCGCGGGTCCGGGTTGCGGGCCGGCGTTTGAAATTACGACTGCGTGTTGCCCGATGAATTGTATGAAATCGAAACTAGTAGTCTAAAAGGGAATGGGAAAGTATGCAAAGGGGGGCGATGGAATAGTGTTGGTGCGGTTTGCAACGCGTGCTCCCGCAGCGGCTAAAGCCGGCATTGAAAAGGGGCCGGATATCGCAGCGGTGAACCGCTGCGCCACCCAAAAGCAAAACCAAAACCGAGTTTTTCCGCAAACTCTAAAGCCGGGAGAGCGGTCAAACGTGGGGCTTAATTCAAGCGCGCTGGGCTCTGTATCCGGCGCGAGGCGAGGGAACTGCATTTTGCGGCGAACAGCAGGTCCTTCGCTGTGCTCAGGATGACAATTCATTAAAGAACAGTGCGTCACTTGGAATACTCGTCGCGCAGACGAGTTTGGCGGTCGGTCATTGGAACTGACTGGCCTTGGATGAAAACTTGTTTTACGTCGGTCTTCACATCCAAGGGATCGCCGTTGGCTACTACTACGTTCGCGGTTTTGCCTACATCGAGAGAGCCTAGCTGGTCGGCTACTCCCCAGATTTCGGCGGCGTTTAGAGTGATTGCCTTCAGCGCTTCATCGTAGGGAAGGCCGAACGCCGTCGCGAATCCGGCCTGGTAGGGGAGGTTGCGGACGTTGTGCGCGTCGTAGGAGGCGAACACGATTTTGACTCCGCGCTTGTTGAGTTGCGCGGGAAGACTGTAGACGGCGTCGTAGCGCTCGTCCTCTTTGGGAGTTTCGTAGATGGGGCCGACGATTACCGGCACCTTGAGGCTGGCTACGTAGTCTAGGACGGGCTGCGAATGCGCGATGTGATTCAACACGAACTTCAACTTGAATTCGTTGGCCAGGCTGACGGCGGTTTGCAGATCGCTGGGGGTCTCGGCCGCCAGCACGATGGTCTTTTTGCCTTCTAGATAGGGGAGCAGGGCTTCTAGTTTTAAATCGCGCTTGGGAGCCAGAGGTTCGGGCTTCTTGTCGCGAACAGCATCGGATTTCTTGCGCTCGTAGTCGGTCAACTTGACTTTGTAGTCCTGGGCATCGATGAAAGCCTGGCGCAGTTGTGCGGCTAGACCCATGCGCGTGGCCGGGAACTTTTGCTTTTCGAAACCGCCCCGGTTACGGCGCTCATCGCCGGTGAAGTTCAGGGGCATGGCGTTGTCGCGGAGGAGGAGCATTTCGGTGGCGTTGGCTCCGGCTAGCTGGATGAAAGAATCCTGGCCGGGGAGAGTGTCGCCGCTGGCGGGAGCTACGATGGCGTTGGTGATGCCGTTGAAACGGGCTACGGGGATGAGAGCGGACTCGGCGTGGAAGGCCTCGGCCGTGTGCATGTGAGGCATGATCTCGTCGCTCATTTCGACTAGATCGTTGGTCATGTTTTCGGCGTTGATTTCAGTGAGGCCCAGATTGGTTTCGGAATCGATCAGGCCGGGGTAGATGGTCATTCCCGTGGCGTCGATTTGCTGCGCGTTGGCTGGGATGTTGACGGAGGCGGCGGCGCCTACCGCGGTGATCTTTCCTCCTTGCATTATTAGGGTGCCGTTTTCGATTGTGCCGTGGGTTACGGTTAGTAGCTTGCCACCTTTTAGGGCTATGGGGTGATCTTGGGCCGGGGCTTGGGGCGCGCAGAATGTCAGGATTAGCAGCGGCACGGTTAGGCGCCACGAAAATCTTCGCTCGCTTCGCTTCGCGGGGCGGACGAATGCGTCCGCCGCTACGCGGGCGGGGGCCGAGCTGCGCTCGGCTGGGCAGGTGAGGGCACCTGCCCCTACGTGAACCTTTATTGCTTGGGGGTGCATTTATTCTCCCTCCTTATAGTGCGTCGTGCCTAGACCCGGCTGCTGGCGGTCGAAGTAGATCTCACCATCTATCAAAACCTTTTCTGGAACTCCGTAACTTGAGAGCGGATAGCCGTCCCAGATCACTAGATCGGCATCTTTGCCTACGTCTATCGAACCTACTCGATCGTCTACGCCTACTATCCACGCGGGGTTGATCGTGATCATCTTCAGGGCCTCTTCTTCGGTGGCTCCGCCGTAACGGATGGCTTTAGCGGCTTCCTGATTGAGGCGGCGGTTGAAATCTTCGGAGTCGCTTTTGATGGCTACGCGAACGCCTTTGCGCATGGCCATCACGGCGTTCCAGGGGATGGCGTCCCAGGCCTCTTGTTTGTAGCCCCACCAATCGGAGAAGGTGGCTATGGCGATGTTGTTGGCGGCTAGTTGGTCGGCTACTTTGTAGGCTTCTAGCGCGTGGTGGAAGGCGCGAATTTTGTAGCCGAACTCTTTCGCCATGGCGATTTCGGTTAGCATCTCGTCGGCGCGATAGATGTGGATCTGCACCATGAGATTGCCGCGCAGCACATCGGCCAGGGCTTCGAGCTTCAGATCGCGCTTGGGAGGCGTGGCGTCTTTGGAATCTTTGTCTGCTCGCTTGATCTTTTCGTTGTAGCTGTCCCACTCGCGCATGTAATCCTGCGCTTCTACCAGGGCTTGGCGTTGCACAGCGAAATTGCCCATGCGAGTTGAGGGGAGCTGATCGCGGCTGCCATAGACGCGCTTGGGATTTTCTCCGCTGGCGAATTTGATGGAGCGGGGCGCGTTGGGAAAAAGCATTTCATCGCGCGTGTCTCCATACTTGTGCTTGATGACTACGGCCTGGCCGCCGATCATGTTGGCCGATCCGTGGAGGAGGAGCGAGGTGGTCACACCGCCGGCTAGGGCGCGGTAGATGGCCTTGTCCTGATAGTCGAAGGCATCTTTCATCATCATCTGCGGGGTGACGGGGCTGGTGGCTTCGTTGACGTCGTCATTGAGCGCGATGTGGGAGTGCGAGTCGATTATGCCGGGCGTCAGATATTTGCCTCCGGCGTCGATGACCAGGGTGTCGGCGGAGGCGTTCACGGTTTCGCCGACCGCCGCGATTTTGCCGTCTTTGATATAGACGGAGCCGTTCGGGATATTGCCGTGGGTCGCGGTCATCACGATGGCGTTTTTGATTACGACATCGTGATGGGCGGCAGGGGCGGATTGCGCTGACGCCAGCGCTAACGCCATCGTCAGGCAGAGGCAGAGGAGCGCGTATTCTTTTTTGGGCATGAATCGCATGGGTGAACCCCGGATGCAAAAGTTCGCTTGCAGACAATCTCGGATTGTAGGTGCAACACGGAATGGGGTCAAACGGGACGCGGCGGAGACGGGGCAAGCCCCGTCTCTACAGAGAGGTTGCTCATTTTGGCGGGCACGTGTCACGATTTGGGCGTGAAAATTCCTTTTGGCGAGGTCCGCGTTTAAATGCGCGCCGTCGTGCAGCGTGTTCGCCGCGCCAAAGTTACGGTTGGCGGCGAGATTACGGGTGAGATCGGGCTTGGATTGCTGGTTCTGCTTGGGGTGGGCGCGGGAGATACTCGCGCAGACGCGGATTATCTGGCGGAGAAGACGGTTGGGCTGCGCATTTTTGAAGATGCCGGCGGCAAGATGAACCTGGCGGTGGGCGAGGTTGGCGGGGCGGTGCTGGTGGTCTCGCAGTTCACTCTTTACGGCGATGCGCGGCGCGGCAAGCGGCCATCGTTCGACTCAGCGGCTGCTCCTGATGTGGCGCGCTCACTTTACGAATATTTTGTGGAGAGAGTGCGCGGGGCGGGCCTGCGGTGCGAAACTGGGCGATTTCAGGAAACGATGCAGGTGGAACTGGTCAACGACGGGCCGGTCACGATTTTGCTGGATTCTTCGAAAGCGTTCTGAAGACGAGTGGGCCCGCCGCGTGGCGCAAGCCTCGGGCGCGGGCAGGTGGTGACAACGCTTGGGAGATGGCCATGAATGGATCTGCAATCAGCAGGGCCGACTGGCGACAGAGCAAGTGGCTGGCGGTGGGAGAGTTGGTTGTCGTGGGGCTGATTTTTTGGGCGGATTTCCGGCATTTGATTTTCTTTAGTAAGACTCTTTATCTGGTGCTGTTTGGATGGATCTCGCTTTGGGTGCGGAAATTGCGCTGGCGCGATGTGGGGCTCCGCCGGTTTCGCAACTGGAAAGCTACGCTGGGATGGGGGATTGCGGCTGGGCTGGCACTGGAAGGATTTGAATTGTTCGTGCGCCAGCCGATTTTGGTGAGGCTGCTGCGAAAGCAACCGGACCTTGAAGATTTTCGGCCGTTGGTCGGGAACCTCAAAGTGACCCTGATCTTCATTGCGTTGGCTTGGGTGCTTGCGGCTTTTGGCGAAGAGATGGTTTACCGCGGCTACTTGATGAACCGGGTTGCCGACTTGTTCAACCGCACGCGGCGCGCCTGGATCATCAGCTTGATTGTGGTTCACTTCGGATTTGGGCTGGCCCACGCTTATCAAGGCTGGACGGGGATCATCGACGAAGGGCTGATGGGAATTTTGCTGGGAGTGATTTATCTGCGCACGGGGCGCAACCTGGCTGTGCCGATCGTTGCGCATGGAATCTCGGACAGCATCGATATGGTGCTGTTCTTTCTGGGGAAATATCCAGGGATGTAGCGTCGGTGGATGCGCCAGCCGAGAGCAGGAGCAGATGCAAAATCCTTTGCTCGACGCTGTCGTGGAATCCCACTCTTGCGCAAAACACGCGCAAGAATGGGGCACCCGGCGCCCGGGTCGTCCCGGCTTTGGGCCGGGTCGTCCCAGGGGTGGGGTGAATTCGCCCATCTTGTGCGTTACCCTACTCGCGTGCATACTTCCACGCTGCGTCCGCCGAGCATTCTCCGCATCTCGCTGAATTCGGCGGCGGTCTTCTTTGTGTTTGGCCTGCTGAAATTCTGGTACCTCTATCTTGACGATCTGGCGCGGGATCGCAGCGGGACATTTGCCCGGCGCTCCCTGGAAGAAGCAACCGGAGTAGTGGCGGCGATCGTGCTCGTTCCCGCGATGGTGTGGATGAGCCAGAAGTTTCGCTTCGGAGAGCAGCGGTGGGTGCGCGTTGTTCCTCTTCACCTGGGCGCCGCGATTGTTCTTTCGATCGTGCACACGACGCTGATGGCGGTTTCTCGCGCTGTAATTTTTCCGCTCGTGGGGATGGGAAGCTATGACTACGGCGTCATGGGCTGGCGATACCCGATGGAATTTTCGAACTTCGTGGTGATCTATGCCATCTTTGTGGGCGCGCTCAATCTGCTGGATTACTATCGCGAGTTGCGCAACCGGCAGATCGTGGCGGCGGAGCTGGAGGCGCGACTGGCGCAGACGCAGCTCCAGAATTTGCAACTGCAGTTGCAGCCGCACTTTCTTTTTAATGCGCTGAATACGATTTCTTCGGTGATGTATGAGGACATCGCGCGCGCCGACGCCATGCTGGCGCAACTGAGCGAACTGCTGCGGCGCACGCTGCGACGGCCGGATGCGCAACAGGTACCGCTTGAAGACGAGATGGAGACGGTGCGAATGTACCTGGGAATCATGCAGGAACGTTTTGGTGACGACCTGCGAGTCGAGGTCGCGATGGATGCGGATGTGGCGCGGATGCTGGTGCCGCAACTGCTGTTGCAGCCGCTGGTGGAAAATTCGATTCGCCATGCCGCGGGCAAGACGCCGCTGGAGGTTACGATTCGCGCGGCCGAGAGCGATGGCGAGCTGCTGCTGCGGGTCAGCGATAACGGTCCGGGGCTGCAGGGTGGTCCGCTCGAAAAAGGAATTGGGCTCAGCAACACGGCCGATCGCCTGGCAGCGCTCTATGGCGAACGCCACACTTTGCGCTTCGATAACAGCCCGGGGGGCGGGCTGACTGTTTCTGTGCGCATACCGCTACAGTTGGCAACCGCATGACTGCTTTGCGCGTTTTTGTGGTGGACGACGAAGCGCCGGCGCGGCGCAAGCTGCTGCGCTTTCTGGCGGGCGATTCGGACGTGGAAGTGGTTGGCGAAGCGGCGAATGGGCGAGACGCGGTGGCAGGGATTTGGCGCACGCATCCTGATTTGCTTTTGCTTGACGTGCAGATGCCGGATTTTGATGGGTTCGACGTGGTGAAACAGCTTGCGCCTCCGCTGCCGCGAATTGTGTTTGTCACCGCGTTCGATGAGTATGCGATCCGCGCATTCGATGTGCACGCTTTCGGATACCTGCTGAAACCCTTCGACCAGCTGCGCTTTCGGAAGGTATTGGACGACGCCAAGGAGCAGGCGCGGCTGCACGTTTCCGGTTCCGACGAAGCCTTGCGCAAATTGCTTGCCGAGATGGAAGCGGCGCGGCGGGGGCCGACTCGGCTGGCGGTGGAGGATGGCGAACGAATTTTTTTTGTAACGGCTGGCGAGATCGACTGGATTGAGAGCGAGCGCAACTACTTGCTGATTCACGCTGGGGCTAAGACGTACACCATCCGCGGAACGCTGGACGCGATGGAGGAGCGGCTGGATCGCGCGGAATTTGTGCGCATCAACCGCTCGGCCATGGTGCGCGTGGATGCGGTGCGCGAGCTGCAGAAATGGTTCCACGGGGAGTACAAGGTAATGCTGAAATCGGGCGCCAGCCTGAGGTGGACGCGGCGGTATCTGGGACGACAGACGCAAATTTTGCAGAGGCTGTAACGGGCGGCGGAAAAAGCATCTTTATAGGCCGCAGCGTTACCTCAGCGGCTAAAG
>JBAWFQ010000217.1:0-5854 GCA_049592035.1 Terriglobales bacterium | reverse complement strand
GGCACGGAGACGGACGGGTCGGTCGTCTGCCCATCTTCTTCAAATGGTTTGGCTGGACTTAAACCAACGGTTGGGCTGGTCAGCCGCAGCGGGATTGTTCCGATTTCGCATAGCCAGGATACAGCCGGTCCGATGGCGCGCACCGTGCGCGATGTCGCGATTCTGCTTGGGGCAATGGCAGGAGCGGATCCGGAAGATGCCGCAACGGCTGTTTTGAGCAGCGACAAACTTTTTTCCGACTACACCAAGTTTCTTGATCCCGCCGGACTTAAGGGCGCGCGCCTGGGAGTAGTGCGCAAGTATTTCGGCTTCAACGATGCCGTCGACCAACTCATGGAAACGCTTCTTGGCGAGATGAAAAACGCAGGCGCGGAAATCGTCGATCCCGCCGACATTCCTACGATTGGCAAGTTCGACGAAAGCGAGCTTACCGTCTTCTTCTACGAACTGAAGGCCGACCTGGCGGCGTACTTCGCTCGCCGCGGCAGTTCATCGCCGGTTAAGAGTTTGAAGGATGTGATTGAGTTCAACGAGCGCAATCGCAGCCGCGAGATGCCCTACTTCGGACAGGACCTTTTTCTTAAGTCAGAGCAGAAGGGGCCGCTCAGCTCGAAAGAGTATGTCGATGCGCTGGACCTCAATCATCGGCTCAGCCGCGCCGAGGGAATTGACTTCGTCATGGATAAGTTCAAGCTCGACGCGCTCGTCGCGCCCACCGGTGGTCCCGCGTGGATTACCGATTTGATCAATGGCGACCACGTTGCCGGAGGCAGTTCGAGCGCCGCCGCCGTCGCCGGCTATCCTAATATTAATGTGACGGCCGGATATCTCTGGGGATTGCCGGTTGGCATTTCTTTTTTTGGACGCGCCTGGAGCGAGCCTACTCTGCTCAAGATTGCCTATTCCTTCGAGCAGTTGACGAAGGCTCGGCAGAAGCCGCGCTTCCTCGCTACGATTGATGTCAAAGCAGGGTCGTAGCATGGCGGAGTTTTCTCGCACTGGCGCTAAAACAGCGCTGGGTAGAATAAAATCCAAGCGCCGCCGCCACCCGCGTTGGCATAGAGCAAATCGAATGTGTGTAGACCGCTCGGTCCGGCGAACTTGGACGTTTCCATGATGGGTGCAGTAGGGAGGGCGTCGAATCCCGGAATCGGCCTCCCGTCGATCTCCAAAGCCACTCCGTCGTCGTGCAAGATAGAGATATCCTGGCCTTTGAGGAAGTTCGTCGTGCCGACGAATTCGATGAGAATTCCCCAGGTGTCTCCGCTCATCGCCGTATCAGGACCGGCTGGCGCACCGCCAAGATTGGAATTCGGAATGCCTGAAAACTTCAGCTCGTATGCTCCGATCGAGCACTCCGACAGGAACGATGCCACGGTGTAGCAATTCTTCGGACTAGTTCCAATGTACGCGATTCCTTTCGTCACAAACGTTGCGTCGGGAATGGTGTCTGGCGGCGGAAAAGTTACATTAGAAGCCCGTGCCACACTAACCACCCAAAGGTTCCCTCGAATCGGGGATAAACCTGGGTTGAGGGGAGGGCCGGAAGGAAGAGAAGAATTGCCGCTCTGCGATGCCGCTCCGGGTTGCTGAGCGGACAAATCGCGACCCTGAGCGGGGGAATTGATTACCGCCTGAGGGTTCGAAGGACTACCGGTAGCTCCGTGCACAACTCGGCGATTCCATTTGCCGATGAGGAAAAAAAATCCAACAAGGACCACAACCCCAGCCGCCAGTGCCAAAGGAACCCATCGTCGCCTAACTGGGGCTATGCCGGGCTCTAATGGTGCACTCTCCTCAATGTCGTCCATTCCGTCGGCGAGCGAAGCCTGTTCGACTTCGAACTCGCCTCCCTTGGCAGGTGGTTCTTCAATGATCTCGTACGGTGCGATAAAGCGATATCCTTCTCCCGGAAGCGTTTCAATATAAAGAGGTTTGGCGGCCGAATCTCCGAGAGCGATCCGCAGCTTGCGGAGTGACGCATTGATGCCATGTTCGAAGTCTACAAAGGTATCGGAAGGCCATAACTCGGCCCGCATCTGCTCTCGAGTCACAATCTCGCCGGGGTGGTTGAGAAGAGCCTCCAGAAGTTGGAAGGGTTGTCCCCGCAGGCGGACTTTCGTGCCCGATCGATACAGTTCCCGGACTCGCGTCCGGACCTCAAACGGTCCGAAACGATAGATGCTCATGGCCCTCTCCCACACTCGCGAGCACAGAGGACGAGTATTTTACCACCGGACATCAGATCATGAGCAGAGTATTCATGTCATGTTATGCCATCATTACAATGGCTTGCGGGCTTACCTAGAGATTATTTGACAACCTACCCAGATTTCACCTTGCGACCATTGCTAATGACCGCCTAGTCGGGCCAGACTCGCCCCGTTTTCGACCCACTCCCCGGCAGCGGGTGGTGGCTTCCCTGAAAACCAACTAATCGGTAAAAAAGGAGAATTTCACCATGAACAACGAAGGGACACGTGTGCACAGAGTTGTCATCAGGGCCAGCGTCATAGCGTGCCTGACACTGCTATTCACCGGGTTGTATGCCTTTGCCCAGGACGGTGATGTAGCGCAGACCAAGACGCTTGATTACGTCGCCAAGTTCATCAAAAATGGTGGCGGCACGGGCAATTCGCAGATCTTCGACAACGGCACGTACGTCGGCGTCGGAACGAATTCGCCGCAATCCCAGATCCACGTGAGTGGGTCCGACACACAGGCGAACGGAGGCACGTCTGCCATCGAAATCACGAACACGGCCAGCACCAACGACAAAGACTGGTGGCTCCGCGTGGGCGCACCGGGAACTAACACCCCGAATGGCGGCTTCAGCCTGGGCGACGATGATGCATATTGGTTTGTCGTCACCTTCAATGGTAACGTCGGCATGGGCCTTAACGTGACGGATCCAACCAAAGCCCTGCAAATGGCCGATGGCGCCTACGAAAACGGCGGCGTCTGGACCAACAACTCCGATCGCAACCTGAAAGAAAACTTCAATCCGATCGATAACGCCCAACTACTGAGCAAGATCAACGGCATGGCGATCGAAACCTGGAACTATAAGTCGGAAGGCAAGGCAGTCCGTCACTTAGGACCGGTGGCGCAGGACTTCTATGCCGCCTTCGGCCTTGGCCAGGACGACAGGCACATCAGCACCGTAGATGAAGGCGGTGTCGCTCTGGCCGCTGTTCAGGAACTCTACCGGATGCTCCTCCAGAAGGACGCAGAAGTTGGAGCACTGACGAAGGCAAGCCGTGAGAAAGACGCACAGATCCAAGAACTCAAGGTGGAGGTTGTACAAATCCAAAAGCTTGAACAAACTGTGCAGGTTCTCTCGACGAAACTGGCTCAGATCGAAGCGGGCCGAGACACGGGAGCAGAAGTTCTTCGCGCATCAAAGTGAGCGGGAACAGTCCTGATCTTGCACTTAAAGTGCATTGTCACCGATACGACGGGCGTTCGAGAAGATAAATCGGAAACGGACCAGGGGCGGAGGTATATCTGCCGCCCCTTTTCTGAGCTGATGCGTACAAAACGATCGGCGAAAAAGGACCAAATCTACGGAGAGGAAAAGACTATGAAGACCCTAATCGCAATTCTTGCCGGGCTCGTGCTGCTGTTCTCACTTCCGGCCAGCGCTCAATTCAACAACCCCAACGGCATTCTGTTCGACAGCAAAGGCAATCTGTGGCTGGCGAACTCTGGCGACAACAACGTTCTGGAGCTCAGCATCAGTGGTTGCACAGCAACCACCCTCAACACCATCACCAATGGCATTAGCAGCCCGACCCGGCTGGCCTTCGATAGCTCCGGCAATTTGTGGGTCACCAACCTGGGCAACAACACCATCACCGTCTACGACGATTTGGGCGCTCCAGGAGGAAATCTCATTCAGACCATCAGCAACAGTGCCATCAGCCGCCCGTTAGGCATCGCGGTGGATGCCTATGGCGACTTTTACGTAGCCGACAACAGCAGCAACAGCGTCGTCGCATTTAACATCGACGATCAACTCGTGGAGACACTCACTGAGGACAAAAGCGGATTTCCCTTCCTCGCTCCCGGCGTTCTGGTCATCCACGGGCAGGACATTTACGGAGGTTTCGGTCCCTGTTCCGTGGAAGCACGATCGAAGTCTTCGTGCGACAACGCAGTCATCGGCTACAACGTAGGTGAGTTCCTGACCGGCAATCCCATCGAAAAAACTGTTCAATACGGCGCCCCTAACCAAACTGGACCCACGGGAGTTGCCTTCGATAAGACGGGCAATGTGTATGTCTCCTATTACACGACGCCGTCCTGGGTGAAATACACCGCGAGCGGCCAGGAAGTGTTGGAAATACAGAACGGAGTCAACGGGCCGGAAGGAATTCAGGTGGATTCGAAGGGAAACGTTTACGTGTCCAATTCGGACAGCAACAACATCACGAAATACAAAAGCTCCTCGGGAAAGCAGACTTGCGCCATCAACTGAGGGAGTCAGCTGTTCTCTAACGGAACGGACAATTGCGATAAGCATGGCGCCAGCGATCTCTACTTACGATCTCTGCGCTATGGCTGCGGAGCTGGGCTTGCGGACTTGTCGAGAGTCGGCTTGTCCGGCTCCGCTTTGTCGGGAATCCCGGGTGCGTCTGAGGCGGGGGCTGGTTCCGTCGATCCTTCCGCGAACGGCGATGGCGCGCCGTAGAGCGGTTCTTGCAGCGAGTCGGGCGCTGAGCGCGCTTGTTCCGGACGGATTCCCTTCGCTTCTACGATCGACCATCGCCAATCTTCATCGGGGCCGGGAGTGATCCCGATATCTTGGTGAAATGTTGTAGTGCTGAAGGGCTTGGCTTCGGCCTTGAGGTGATAGAGCAGGGTTACGTCGGAACGCCGCTCGACGGCGACGGGCGCGCTGTTTTGGGCGGCGGGAATTACACGCGCGCTCGCTGCTACCTCGGCGCTCTCGCCGGGCTTGCGTTCGAGCGTCAGGCCAACCGTGATTTCGCGCAGATCCCAATCGGTTCCGTTGAATACTTCCAGTTGCAGCGCTTCATCCTGAATCGAACCCGGACCGTCGATCTTAAGCAATTCGGCAAGCGGCAAGTCTTCGACCAGGACAGGCCTAATCAGCACAGAACTGGCGCGCGCATTGAAGGAAAGACTGCAGGTTACATCGGGCGACGACAACTTCAGAGTTTTGCCGGCCGGATCGATGGAAAACACGCTCTTATCTAGTTTGACAGGCCGGGCTTTGCTGGCGTCCTCCATAACCTGGGCCAGATTGTCGTTATCGATTACGGTGTGATCGGGAATCGGCGAGGCTGTCGTCGGGCCGGCTGAGTCCGGCTGGGGTTGAGACTGTTGCTGCAATTTGTTGTCGCGCAGCTTGCGTGCCACGTCGCCGAGCGAGGGCGATTCTTCCTGCGCGAAGGCGGGCACTGGGTATAGTAATACTGGGTATAGCAATACAAGGAGCAGTGCGGCGGGCGCAACCAATCGCAACGTGGGGAGTGGGGATCGCATGATTTCGGTCGCTGCGGGCGCGGGCGCACGCAACGGGTCCATACAGAAAGTTTAGGCGAGATGGAACAGAAAAGAAGTTACCGAAGGGACACAGTAGTACTAGCACTTCCATGTTGCGCTGAGACTCTGACCGCTAAGACTCTAACAATGAGAGGAAACAAAAGGGAAAGGGCATGAGCGCGCTCAGATCGAAGCGCCGCGCAACGGGGCGCGCTATGCCCTTTTCCCGGTCGTTACTTACAGCAGGCCAGAGGTACGAAAACGGGCGATCGGATCGGTTATCCGCATTGGTTGACGCTTAAAAACCCAGCGCGCCACCGCAATTCCCAATGCCGCATATGCC
>JBAWFQ010000216.1:0-3535 GCA_049592035.1 Terriglobales bacterium | reverse complement strand
CCGAGCAGAACAGAGTCGAGATCAACGCCAGCAACTACAGCGATGCCTGGACCGCGACCGAGCACCTGAGAGTCTCGCGCGGAATGATGATGGCGCATGTGGATCCCGAAAAGATAGTCGCGGCACGCAAGGCGGGCGCGTCGCCGTGGGAATTGCACGAGCGCGCTGTCGCCGGAGAGTTTTCTCCGGCCAAGCCGCACGATCCGAGCGCGCGGCCATGAAACATCCTTCACGATGGACCAACGCCGTCAGAATGCGCACGGGCGGGTCGGGCATTCCGTCGTGCAACTACCGGACCTGGGTGCCGGTTAGGTGTGCTTGATCATCCGCGGAGAGGACGATGCCCCTCTCCGTTCGAATTACCCGGCACTAGCATGTTCGACTTACGCTTGCCAAAAAACGGGAGCTGCAGCCGTTCGCAAACGTCTCGGGAATACGAAGTTTCGGCAACGAACTGAGCTCCGAGCCTCTTGACAAACAAAAGCACCTCTTCCCCGATGGCGTCGATGAACATCACGTCCGTAAGATCGACAACTAATTCCAGTTTGCTGTCGCAGCGCGTGACGAGCGTGCGGACTTCCTCGGCTCCCTTGCCGGTGAATCGGCCCTCGAGACGGCAAATCAAAGCACCGTCTAATTCTTGCGTTTGGACACGTAGCATGATGGCCCCTCTACATCTGTCAGCAGCCCCAAATGGCTGGCCAGTTGGAATTGCATGTCTAGTGCCGGAGTTCGTCAACGCAACTCATTGAGATTTCGGGATCTTTCGAGCAAGAGACGCCAACGAGAACGGGCAGTGCCAGCATGAGGGCAGGTTCGCGGCAGGCATAGAGGCGGCTGAGTCGGCCGCCTTGGAAGAGTTGGCCTCCGCGATAGCCACAGACCGAACGCACACGCAAGCGAAAGACGGCGAACATGGGAACGGAAAGTGAGTCACTGCGACAACGCGACCGGAATATCCGCTTTGGAGAGCATTCTTTTCGACTTGAGGTGGAGCGTGTCAAATGCAATGCAATATGCTCGCTCGACGGCGCTCGGGCTGACCGCGAGCTGCGCGGCAACTTCCTCGCAGGGTTCCTTGGCAATGCCGTGCATGACGAGCACGAAGCGACAAAGGATGTCGAGTCGAGCCCGCAGAACGTCCGTTTCTTCGATAAGAAGCTGAAGATCTTCCGGTGAAAGTGGCGATCGCTTCTCGTGAACGCCTTCGGATCGCTCGTATGTGGGACCAAGCTCGACGATGTCTGCCTCCTGCCTCTGGAGTGCGCAACGAAAGGTCGCTCGCGCGGCCCAGTGAGCGAGCCATTCATGGAACTCATGACCTTGGCGCTCTGCGATATTGCAAGCGTCAATGACGCATGCGGCAGCGAGCTTGTCACCAATCAGGAAAGCGGCAAGCCAGTGCAGTGCGTCATGGTAGTCCGCGAAGATCTTGCGGACGTCTTCCACGGTCGCATACCGGTGACTACGACGGTCCAGGATGTCCAGGATGTCATGCCATTTCATCGCTGATCTACCTCCGAAACACCATATAGATGCAACAGCGGTGCCAAAGATAATCTCGGGCAAGTTGCTGATTTCATTTGGCTGGCCATTTGGGGCAACCGTTCGCAAGTGCCCACATCCGGGCACTGCGGCGATGAACGACCGGGCGGCATCAGGCAGCTATTTCAATATCGGAGAAATAAGAATGCCGCCGGTGCCGGGGATTGCGACTCACTGTGTTGCAAGCTTTTGGAAATTGGTTCGTGGAGCGATCAGGCCGAATAATCAGCGCGAGTGATACTTAGTCGGCGCATCTTGTTCTGCAGCGTAGTTCTCTTGAGTCCGAGGCGCTCTGCCGCACCACCTTTGCCGGCTATTCTTCCGGACGCGCCTTTCAAAGCATCCAGGATCGCCTGCCGCTCAGCTTCCTCGAAGGTCGACGCTGCCGTAACAGCAGTGCGGCCAGTGGATCTGTTCAGCTCTGCTCGTGGCACATTCAATTCGTCGTCTTGCGTAAGTATCACGCAGCGCTCAATGAAGTTCTCCAGCTCGCGGATATTTCCTCGCCAATCGGCATTGACCAGAGCCTCCATCGCGGATCTCGGGACAGACCGGATGCGCTTTTGCATACGGCGGGAGAGGCGCGACACAAAAAAGTGGACCAGGAGTTGAATGTCTTCGCGTCGTTCGCGCAGCGGCGGGATTTCAATGGGAAACACCCGCAGCCTGTAAAAAAGGTCCTCGCGAAACTGATTATTGCGGATCATGCCCTCCAAATCGCGATGCGTGGCCGCAATCAAACGCACATCAACCTTGATGGTCTTTGTACTTCCGAGGCGTTCAAACTCCTGTTCCTGCAGCGCACGCAGGAGTTTCGGCTGCAAATCCATGGTGATGTCGCCGATCTCGTCAAGAAAAAGGCTGCCGTGATCCGCCAGCTCAAAGCGGCCTCGCTTCTGCATAAGGGCGCCCGTAAAAGCACCCCTTTCGTGGCCGAAGAGTTCGCTTTCCACCAAACCAGAAGGAATCGCCGCACAGTTCAGACGAACGAATGTGCGTTCCCGCCGCGGACTGAGATTATGAATTGCCCGGGCAACCAGTTCCTTCCCGGTTCCGGTCTCACCGTGTAGCAGTACCGTGGAACTGGTTGGGGCCACGATCGCGACCTGGTCCAGCACCTTGCGGATCGCAGCGCTCTTGCCGACTATGTCTTCGAAGTTGTACTCAGATTCGATTTCCGACTCAAGGTAAAGCCTCTGCTCTTCGAGATCGTCACGCGAGGCGCGCAGCCGTCCATAGGCCAGAGCATTCTCGAGCACCAGCGATGTCTGGGTGCCGATCTGCGACAGCAGGTCGCGGTCCGCCTCGTTGAACCCATTAGCCTTGCGACTGCACATGGTCAACAGGCCCAAGGGACCGTCGGCTCCCATCAGTGGCACAAGGACGGCCGAGAGAAGGGATTCAGATCGAGACGCTTCGCGCAGGGACGCGGGTATATCCGCATCCGTTGTCGAGTAATACTGTGGCGTGCGGAGGTGCGACCATTCGCTCCAAAGCTTCGTGGGCTCCACGACAACAATCTTCTCAAGAAAGCCCTTTCCAGTCGGGAAATCAAGAAATCTACGTTCCAAGCTGCCCGACTGCTTGTTAAAAAGCCACAATGACGTGAGATCGTTGCCCAGGTGTTTGCGCATCGAACCTGCTACAGCCTGAAACAGGTCATCGGCTTCCAGTTTGCTGACAATATGATTGTTGATTTCCAGCAACAATCCGAGCCGATCTCGCTGCTTCACAACCTCTCGGTGGTAAAGCTCCGCGTTATCTCTTGCCAGTGCGCACTCGAGCGCGACCGCAACGTGGGAGGCCAGGGCAGTGAGCATCTCGACGTCTTCGGGAGCAAATTGCTGGCTCTGCAACTTTGGCGTCGACAGAATTCCGTAGTGTTTTTGCGCGGTTGCTACTGGGAACAAATAGGTGCTTCGTCCGGCGACTTCCGCTGCAAAAGGAGCCATGTCAGGGTGCTCCAGCATTGCCAGCGACAGGTTCGGGA
>JBAWFQ010000215.1:0-16218 GCA_049592035.1 Terriglobales bacterium | reverse complement strand
GCACTTCAGACCATACGAAATCGACGTTCGAGCAACCGAGACCTTTCCGCATATGTAGGATTCCCGACAGACGACCCAAAATTGGCGCATGTAAAATTTCGCTACTCCCGGATTGAATGACGGTTTTCTTGTTGCAATCAGGCCCTTCGCCGCTGCGAGAAGAGCCGTTAATAGCAAACCGGAACGTTCCATCCCTTGACAGCACACGGGATACGCGTTGGGGCGCAGCGACAGAGGCGGCTATGTGCCTGTAGCCGGTATGGATCGACAATGGACCCCGAGGCCACGAGGGAAAGCGAGAACCGCAGTCTTGCAGGAGGAAATGGACTTCATTCATTACGCCGACGAACTTTATTGGCGACAGACGAACCACAGCGATGTAGCCGAGACAGAGTATTACCACAGACAGGATCGGTTAGAAGAAATCCGGAACGAACTTGCTGAACTACGAAAATAATTACGTAGGCGTTGGGGCACAGTTCCAGAGGAAGCCATGAGCCGGGTGCTGGTCTGGATCGAGCAAGAGCGTTTTCGAGGTTTCGGATGCTCAGAATGTGGGTGGCGATTCCAAGCTTCGGGTGTGGCCATCGGTGGATCTTTCGACGAAATGATGCGCAACTTCGAGTTGCAGCGCGACAAAGAGTTTAAATCCCATCTTTGCGCCGATCACCCCAAGAAAGCCAGATAGTAGCAGTCCGGCGTCCAGCCCCTCAACCTCGATGTAGAATCCGTTGGTTCGATGGAGCGGCACGAATTTCGATTTGCCACGATCCTCGACTGGATCCGTCAGCACCTCAGACCCCTCGTTTGACTCGTCCTCTCTAACTTCTTCAACGGATCGGTATTGGGGCGATGGAGTGCGTCAGCATTCCGCCGTTGTCGTCCAGCACTGAGACCTCGGCTTGAACTCGGGAGTTACCTTTACGGGCCTCAGGGCTCGGCACGGTAAACGTAATCAACGTCCGGTACGAGGTACAGCCGCTAAATTGGCGCTGTTCGGTGGGCGCTACAGAGTCTGGAGCGGTGATGCGCAGGACTACTTCGACCGATCCGACTAGATTTCTACAGTGCAGCGGGATCAGCACTTCCATCTCTCCGGTGGAGACGCGCCTCGCGCTAGGTGAACCGGCGTACACCACGGTGGGGGAATTGCCTCCTGGAGAAGCATAGCGGTCGGGCCAGAGGCGGTCGTACTCCTTGCCCGCCGCTAGATAGAGCTTTTGCAAGTGTTGCTCGCGTTCGTTCCAGCGTGGGTGCGAGGGATCAAAGATATTTCCCTCCGACTGCCCGGGCTGACCTTCGAGCAAGTGGTGCAGGGCGGGGACGAAGTCGGGATCGAATCCGGCGCGCGTCATCAGCATCAGACCGTCGGCATCGGCTTCCAGTTCCATGGTTTGGCAGAAACTGGATAGCTGGCTTGAGGCGCCGCGCGCGTCCACCCAGGAACCGGAGAACACGCCCGCGTCACCGAGCGTCAACTGCGAGGCTCCGGCTTGCTCCAACGACTTCTGGAACAAATAGCGCCGGGCCCAGTCGCGGCGAACGATGTGGGAGATTTCATGGGAGAGAGCTGCCGCCCAGAGGCCGGCGCTCGATCCGGCCCTCGAGGCCATGAGCTGAGCCAGGTCTTCGTCGACGAAGATGCTTCCATCAGGAGAGGAGAAGACATTGCCTGCGCCCTTGGCAATGCGCAGGTCCCAGGAAAATTTCGTGCGGTCGGCAGGGAGTTGGCGCAGCAGCGTCTCCAAGACTTGCTGGCCGACGGCATAGCGGGCGGTTGCCGGTTTGGTGTAGGGAAGCAGCAGGGAGCGGACGTGCGCTGCAAATGCGGCGTCGGCGGTGAAATTGGTTGGAACGGTTTCCGGAGGGAAAGTCTGCTGCGCGGGGGCGAGGTTTCCCCAGAATACGCACAGCAGTGCGGTCAAAACTAAACGCGGAGGCTTGACGCTCACTCCTGACATGGGCCACTCTTTCTGCCAGCATGTCCGCAGTCGATTGCCCTGGCGCGGCCCCAGCCTGCAATCGAAATATAGCACAAGTTTTTCGGGCGAGTCTGTGACGCATAAACAAGGAGTCGGGAGGTAAAATAGGCGAGAGTCCTTATGAACAATTCCTCGATGTCGCGCCCGCTCTATGAAGTTGATCCGGAGATTGCAACCGCTATCGACAACGAAGTTCGCCGCCAGCATGAAGGGCTGGAGCTGATTGCTTCGGAAAACTTTGTCAGCGAGGCTGTGCTGGAGGCTGCCGGATCTGTTTTCACCAACAAGTATGCGGAGGGGTATCCCGGCAAGCGCTACTACGGCGGATGTGAGTTTACCGACGTGGTCGAAGAACTGGCGCGCGAACGGGTAAAGAAACTTTTTGGCGCGGAACATGCCAACGTGCAGCCGCACTCGGGATCGCAGGCCAATCAAGCAGCTTACGCGGCGGTGCTTAAGCCGGGCGACACAATTCTTGGGTTGAATCTGGCGCATGGCGGGCACCTCACGCATGGACATCCGCTGAATTTTTCGGGCAAGACTTACAAGATCGTTCCTTACGGCGTAACCAAGGAAACGGAGACCATTGATTACGACGAACTGGAGAGGATCGCTACGGCGGAGCGTCCGAAGCTGATTATTGGCGGGGGCAGCGCTTATCCGCGGATCATCGATTTTGCGCGTATGCGGCAGATTGCGGACAAAGTTGGCGCGATCTACCTGGTCGATATGGCGCACTTTGCGGGACTGGTGGCGGGTGGAGCGCATCCATCGCCGGTGCCGCATGCGCAGATCGTGACTTCGACCACGCATAAGACTCTGCGCGGGCCGCGCTCGGGCATGATTCTGAGCAAGTCGGAATTTGCTAAAGAAATCGATAAAACGGTTTTCCCCGGAATGCAGGGAGGGCCGCTGGTGCACATTATTGCGGCCAAGGCGGTTTGCTTTCTTGAGGCGTCACAGCCGAGTTTCCGCGAATATGCGCGGCAGGTCGTGGCTAATGCTAAGGTGCTGGCCGAGACGCTGGCGGCGGATGGTTATCGCATCGTCTCTGGTGGGACGGACACGCACCTGATGCTGGTGGACGTGTTCGCGAAGGGCATGCTCGGCAGCGAGGCAGAGAAGGCTCTGGGCGAGGCCGGCATTACGGTCAACAAGAATGCGATTCCGTTCGATACGAATCCTCCGATGAAGCCTAGCGGCATTCGCATTGGTTCGCCGGCCGTGACTACGCGCGGGATGAAAGAAGCGGAGATGCGGCAGATTGCGCACTGGATTGCCGAGGCGCTCGACCATCGGACGGATGCCGCAGTGCTGGCGAAAATTCGCAAGCAGGTGCTGGGGATGGCCGAGGAGTTTCCGCTGTATGCGGAGCGGCGGGCTCGGGCCGAAGTGAGAGCATAACATTCTTGAAATTGTCATCCTGAGCGAAGCGAAGGACCTGTTTTTTGCGACGGATAGCAGGTCCTTCGCTGCGCTCACGATGACAAAATCTAGTTGTGACCGCGAATTCCCTGTGTTCCGCTGTGCCCCCTGTGGTTAAATTCAGGCTGTGAAAGTAGCCATCGATATCCGTCGCATGACGGAATTCGGGGTGGGCACCTACATCCGGAATGTGGTGCGCACGCTGGCCCGTCTCGACCGCGAGAGCAAATACTTTCTCATTGGATCGGCGGACAAGGTGGCGGAATGCGGTGCGCTGCCACCGAACTTCCACGCCGTTTCGCTGGCTGGCGGCGATAACACGCTCAAAGGGAACCTCGATTTCCGGGCGATCGTGCGGCGCCTGGAGTGCGACCTGGTTCACATTCCACACCTGTTCTGGATTCCGCGGGGCCTCGGTTGTCCTTATATTCTGACCGTGCACGACCTGCTCGAGCACATGTATGGATCGCGCGAGCTTTCGAGTGTGCGACGCAGCATGCACTTTTATTTGACGCGGCGCGTGTTGCGCAAGGCGGCGCGCGTGATTGCCGTTTCGCAATTCACCAGGAATGAAATCGAAAAGCTGCTGGCACTTCCGGATGCGCGCATCGAGGTGGTCTACAACGCGATTGACGAGCGTTTTCTGCACGGCCATGCCAGCGAAGCGGATCGCGAACTGATTGCCCAGCGCTATCTGGTGAACTATCCGTTTATTCTGTATGCGGGCGCGATCCGGCCGCACAAGAATGTGGTGCGCATCATCGAAGCATTTTCGGCGCTGAAGAGCGAATTGCAGAAAGAGCAGCTTTTCCCCGATCTGAAACTCATCATTATCGGAGACGATCTTTCCAGTCATCCGCGGCTGAGACGCACGGTGGTGCGCGGCGGGGTGCAGAACGACGTGCGTTTTCTCGGATTTGTGCCCATCGAAGTGTTGCGTATTTTTTATGACGTCGCCAAGGTTTTTGTGTTTCCCTCTCTCTACGAGGGTTTTGGATTGCCGCCCCTCGAAGCCATGGCCCACGGAACTCCGGTGGTCACTTCGAACACTTCGAGTTTGCCAGAAGTCGTGGGGAACGCGGCTTTGCTGGTGAACCCGGAAAACGTGTTTGAGATTCGGCGCGGTTTGCAGCGCGCGCTGCTGGATTCGGCGCTGCGCGAGCAGATGAAACAACGCGGCTATGAGCAAGCGCAACGATTTTCCTGGACTACTTCGGTGGCGAGAATCCTTGAGATTTATCGGGAAGTGGCTGGCGACAAGGTTTCCAGCGTGGTGGCTGCCGACTAACAGGCTGCGGAAAACTAGTTCCCAAGCAGAGAGCGTCACCTCAGCGGCTAAAGCCGCACTCAAAACAATGCATTTACCGCAGCGCTGAAGCGCTGCGCCACCCAAAATCAAGCCAAGATCGACTTTTCTGCAGCCAGCTTAGGCGCTTATGAGGCAGGTTTCCGCAGGCGGCCGTCCTTCAAGTCGAACACATGGCCGCGCCAGTGGATGCGGTTGCCCATGAAACCTGCGGCCCAAACGAAGGGTGCGAGCAAGTCTCGCAGTGGAAGCAAGAGAAGATTAGGGAGCTTGAAATCCCGGAGTACGAAATTTGCTGTAGCGAACCCCACGGCCAATCGCGCGATTATGGTCAATGTGAGCAGAAGCCATGCCCAACGCGCTCCTTGGGCCGCCAGCAGCGTGGCGAGTGCCCAGGGCAGACCGAAGGTGAAGAGCAATCCGGCGTATCCCCAGCGGCGGGCATCGCGAATGGTCCGCGACCAGCGCAGTTGATGGCGGAAAAACTCTGGCATGGTGTAGGCAGGCAGAAATGTGGTGACAGTCGCGGCGCTGAGTTCGATTCGCTTTCCGGTGGCGGCGATGCGGCGGCCGAGTTCATAGTCGTCGGCGAGATAGTCGAGTAACACTTCGAAACCGCCGATGGCTTCGAGGTCACGGCGGCGAAATGCCAGGGTTGAGCCTAGTCCGAAGCGCAATCCTTTCTCCAGAAACCTTGCGCTCAGAACGCCGGGGATAAAGTCAGTGCTGATGCCCAAGGCTTCGAGGCGCGAACCTAGCGTTGGACGATCGGTCGGAGCGGCGGCGCCGCGGTAGAGGCAGGTCACCAGTCCCACGGAATCGTCGGCGAGCGGCGGGATCACCTTGCGCAAATAGTCGGCTGGCACACGAATGTCGCTGTCGTTTACCAGGAGAAGGTCGTAGTGCGCCGCGGGCAACATCTGCGCCAAATTGCCGACTTTAATATTTGTTCCCAGAACGCGGTTGCACACGATCAGTTCAATCTTGCGGTGGGGATATTTTGACTGTAGTTTGCGCACGACTTCGATGGCGGGATCTGCGGGATCGCTGACTCCGAAGATTACTTGAAATCCGGGATAGTCCTGTTCGCAGTGACTGCAGAAGCTTTCCCAGATTTCGGGGTCGACGCCTCTCAAGGGCTTGAGAATGGAAACTGGGGGGAGTTGGGTTGTGCGCAGCGGAGCCTTGCGCCTGTCGCTGAGGAAACTCGCCAGCCCGAGCGCGGAGAGGAAATAGAAGAACAGGGCGCCGAGAGTTCCGATTACAGCCACAGCTTCGAGCAAGAATCTCGCCGTCAATGGTGGCATCAGTAGATGTTACTCGTAGCGCAGCGACTCGATGGGGTCGAGGTTGGCCGCCTTCCATGCGGGATAAATGCCGAACACCAGTCCTACGGCGGCCGAAGCTACGAAGGCGAACACCGACCAGTACATCGACATGGTGGCCGGAAGCGACGGAAAGGCGATGGGGACGATCGCGGTGATGAGCGCGCCGAGTAGTAGGCCGATCACTCCGCCTACGGCGGTGAGCATGACGGCTTCCAGGGTGAACTGCAACAGGATGTCGCGCTTGCGGGCACCCATGGCTTTGCGCACTCCGATTTCTCGGGTGCGCTCGGTCACTGAAACCAGCATGATGTTCATCACGCCTACGCCGCCCACGATCAAGCCGACACTGGAAACCGCAAACATGAAGATAAAAATCATACTCGTGATCTGATTCCACACGTCGGAAATCGAGTCTTGGGTGAAGATGGCGAAGTTGTCGGGCTTATCGGGCGGGACCTTGCGCCGGCGGCGCAGCAACTCGCGCATTTCGTCCATGGCCTTGGGCATGTCGTCATGCGAGGTGGCTTTGACCATGATCCAGTACTGCTTCAGTTCGGGGTGCAGCTTGCGGAACGTGGTCAGTGGGAATGAGACTTTGTTGTCGTCGGGATTCTTTCCTCCTCCGAATACACTTTTTTGGATCTTCATTACGCCGATCACGGTAAACAACTGGCCTTCGATGTCCAACTCTTTGCCCAGAGGTTGCTCACTCCGGAAAAGCTCTTCGGCGGTATCGTGGCCGAGGACAATGACTGGGGCGCGGCGCTCCTCGTCGATATCGCTGAACCAGCGGCCGGAGTTCAGGGTGACGTCAATGACATCCTTGTAAGAACTGGTGTCGCCTTCGAGAATGGTCTGCTTGGCCTTGCGGTCTTTGTATTTGACGGCGTAGGTGCCAAGGCCGAGTTCGGGACGGACATATTGCACGGCGACGCTGACCGCTTTCACGTGCGGCAGATCTTGCATCGCCATGGCGTCGTCGAAGGTCAGTTCCTTGCGAGTACGCATCTCTTCGGTTGGACGTCCGAAAGTAAAGGGCTCGAGATGGAATGCGAAAATGATATTGGAACCCAGGCTGGTGATGACCTGGCTTACGTTGTCGTTCAGGCCACGGACGATGGACGAGATTCCGATGACTACGGCAACGCCAATCACGATGCCCAGCACGGTCAGCGACGAACGCATTTTGTTGCTGCGGATCGTATCGACCGCCATGTTTAAGCCTTCGCCGAATTCGCCTTTGACGTGCATTGCTTCAGGACCTTTCACCGCCGAGACGCAGAGTGCGCCGAGAAAACCTTTTTACGTTTCGAACCTTAGTGCCGTTATCGGATCGAGCTTGGCGGCGCGGCGAGCGGGGTAGACTCCGAAAAAAATACCAACGCTTGCCGCTACCAGCACTCCCGCTGCCACTGCCCACAGTTTGATCGCCGAGGGCATGCCTATGGCGAGCGTGACGCCTTTGGCGATGGCAATGCCGAACAACACGCCGATCGCTCCGCCTAGCAAGGCCAGGGTGACGGACTCGATCAGAAATTGCAGCATGATATCGTCGCGGCGCGCGCCCATGGCCTTGCGCACGCCGATCTCGCGCGTCCGCTCCGTTACCGATACCAGCATGATGTTCATGATCACGATGCCGCCCACCACCAGCGAGATGGCGGCGATTCCGATCATGGCGTAAAAGAAGGTGCCGCTGAAATTCGACCAGATGCTCAGCAGGCTGTCGTTGGTCTCGATGTCGAAATTATCTTCGTCGCCGGGGCGGACATGGCGGCGGGCACGCAGGACGGCACGAGTCTCGTCCATCGCCTCGTCGAATCCGGCGCCGCTGGCCGCGGCTTTTCCCGAGATGACGATGGTTTCGCGTGAACCGTTCTGTTTCTGAAACGAAGTGATCGGCATGAGGGCATAGTTATCCATGCTCTGACCGAGGGTCTTGCCTTTGCGCTTGCCGACGCCGATCACACGATAGACCCAGCCGTCGATGCGAATCTCCTTGTCAATTGGATCGCGCCCGGGCATCAGGTTGTCGACAATGTCCGGTCCAACGACGACGACGGCGGAGTTGTTGCGCACATCGATATCGTTGAGCATGCGACCGGCGATGAGGTCGATATCGAGAATCGGCACCATGGAAGGCGTCAGGCCGCGGACAATGGTATCGCTGATGGACTGCTCGCCGTACTTAACGTGTCCGGTATTGTTGCGTAGCGCGGCTCCTACCCACTCGCAATGCTTGCAGGCTTCGAGGACGGCTTCGTAGTCCTCCATGGTGAGGTTCTTGCGCTTCTCACCCTCGAGGAATTTGTCGATGTTAGTGACGGCGGGGGAATTCTTGAAGACCAGGAAAACGTCGGCGCCCAGATTGAAGATCTTCGTCGCCACATAGCCATTGATGCCGTTGACGAACGTGACCACGGCAATCACGGCGGCTACTCCGATGACCACTCCGAGCAAGGTGAGGGCGGAGCGCAGTTTGTTCGCCCACAACGACTGGAACGCGATCTTGATGCCTTCGGTGATGTGCATCGAATTTGCAACTCTTAGAACAACGGCGCAGAACCTTTTCTAGATGAGTTTAGCAGGGACGGGAAAGGCGGAACCGCGGTAACAACCTGTGCAGCGCGAGCGTGTTATCGGGAAAACAGTCGCCTCGGCTTAGCAGTTTGGGTGGCCGGGCGGGGACGCCCGGCGCTCCACCGGCTACTTTCATGCCCTGTCGGCAGCGAGACGCATGGAGAGCTTCACGGAGATAAACGCCACCAGCAGCGCCAGCACACTCCAGCCCGCGGCATTTCCCAGGTTCCCCTGCAATCCCTGCAATCCGAGGATGGGCGTTAACATTGACGGCAAGGACGTGGAAAACTGCGCGGTCGCCGACGATTTGATCACCTGCGCGATGGCGACCACCAGCGTAACGAAAACCATTACCAGCACGAAACCGCCAGCCACCATGACGGGCAGAGCGCGCTTCCAGGGAAAGGGAATCGGCGGTGGCGCTGCGGCTTCGCGTCGCACCGCATCCATTACGGAGGCGGTAAAGCCCGACGACGGGAGGATTTCCTCTTGGCGGAAAAGAATGCGATTCATTTCGTCATCCTCGGGTTCAATCAAGCGCGTCATTAAGCCTCCTTCAGGCGTGGCACAGCCAACAGTTGCGGGAGTTTGCTGCGCAAAATTTCCCGCCCGCGAAATAATCTTGCCTTGACCGTGCCTTCGGGCAGGCCGAGACTCCGCGCGGCAGTGGTCACATCCATATCATGAAAGTAAAAAAGAATTAGAGCCTCGCGATATTTCGCCGGCAGAGCGCCCACCGCGCGCCGCACGGCTAAATCGCGATCATCGTCGCTTTCTTCGAGGGCTCGGTCGGAAGCGCGTGCGTCCCGCGGTTCGGGAACGTCTTCGAGCGACACTGTACGTGCGGGGATGCGACGCAGTTCCGAACGATAGAGGTTGGTGGCCAGCGCGAACAGCCAGGTGGAAAAGACGGCATCCTTGCGCCACTGGGCGAGAGCGCGGTAAGCACGAAGGAAAGCCTCCTGGGCCATCTCTTCGGCTCGGCTACGATCGTGGCAAAAACGGTAGGCCAGGTTGATCAGTGGCCCTTGCCAACGGCGGACAATCCCTTCAAAGGCAGAAATGTCGCCAGCCAGAACTCTTTCGACATCGGTCTGATCGTCGTTGGCGTTCATGCTGGACTCTGCCTCAATGGTATGACACGAGGGGGTGACACACGGTTGCATTATTTAAAAAATGGCCCCCCGGGACAAGAAAATGCAACCGGAACTGTGGAAGGCCGGTCCTACCCGATGTAAGCGGAAAAACCGCATGAGGAGGACGTAATGGACCCCAATCTGGGAGAGACCGTCGTAGGCGTTTCTGTTTTTCTAGTCCCCATCGTCGGGAGCATAGCGGTGTTCTCGTTTCTGGCAGTGGCGTCTTGGTCGGAGGCGAGGCGCAAAGAGAGAGAAGCGTATTACAGGAGTGAAACCCTGAAGAAAATCGCGGAGAGCTCGGGCGAGGGAGCCAAGAGCGCGCTGGAATTGATTCGCGAGCAAGAGAAAAACTCTGTACGACGTCGTCTCGAAGGCATGAAGATCGGCGGTTTGGTGACGGCGGCGGTTGGCATCGGTCTCATGGTGTTTCTGCACGGGGTGGAGCGGGAGGAACCGGTTTATCTGGTCGGGCTGATTCCGTTGCTGATTGGCGTGGCGCTGCTGTTGTATCCGCTTCTGCTCGCACCCAAACCGCAGGAGTAGGAAGACTGACTTCCGCCGGTACTGTCAGCCTGCGCGACTGCCTGCACTATAATGAATTTGTTGGCAGCCGGACCGGACGGTCGCTGTTGAAAGACAGAGGAAAGTCCGAACTCCGCAGAGCAGTGTGCCGGATAACGTCCGGGAGGGCCGGTTCAAGCCGGTTCGACGGAAAGTGCCACAGAAAACATACCGCCCGGGCCGTAAGGCTCAGGTAAGGGTGAAAAGGTGCGGCAAGAGCGCACCGCTGCCGCAGTAATGCGGCGGGCAGGGCAAACCCCACACGGAGCAAGACCAAATAGGGAGGGATTTCGGCTTCGGCTGGACGCGTGCCGACTCGGCGCGCCACAACCTCCGGGTAGGTCGCTTGAGCCGCGCAGTAATGCGTGGCCCAGAGGAATGACCGTCCCGCAGCTCATGTTGCGGACAGAATTCGGCTTACAGGTCCGGCTGCCATCTTTAGTCATTGCTAGGGTTCCTTCGCTTTGCTCAGGATTTCGGCAGCGTGCTCCCGCTTCGCTCACCCGCTAAGCGCATCAACTTGACGGGGCGGCGAGGTGGAGACCGTTTGGGTCCTCGATCGCGCCTACGGCTTGTCATCCCAGGAAATCTCTGCCGCCGTAGAGTGCATGCTTCAGACCGATGTCCTCATGGTCGAGAATGAGCAGGAGGTTTTCACCGCCATGGTGGCGCTCAAGAGCGGCGAGGGCTCATTTGCAGATGCGTTGATCGGGGCGCTCGGTACCCGCGCCGGCTGTGCTCGTACTCTGACGTTCGACACAAAGCGCTACGCCTCCCGGCTTTCGAGCTTCCGTGACCCGACAAAGTAGCCCTGAGTGTAGCGATCGTGATGTCGAACCCACTGCCAGCATGCGCGGCAAATTGAGTCCGATCGCGGGTCGATTTTCATCCGGTGTGAACTCTCGTTTGAAGATGCGCGGTTTGCGAAGTATCCGCGACTGCCCGTGTTGAGTTGCAGCGGCTATCGGCCCGCGTAGTAGCAGCGCCTTTGCCAGCACGGCCGATCAACCCTATAATTTACTGAACACTTAGGAGAACTTCATGTCCGCACCCAGCCGTCGTCCGGAAATTCGCCGCCGCCGCACCCGCGCAGAGAAAGTAGCCAAGCTGCGCAAGCGCCTCGCCGCCGCCTCTGCTTCCGCTGACAAAGATCGCATTACCGCCAAGCTGCATCGCATCGCTTTTGTTTCGCCGGGCAATCCGCTGGTCAAGAGCGAGTAGAAGGAAGACGCTGTGCAGGCGCCGAGCTGCGCTCGGCTTGGACGGGCGAGGGCGCCCGTCCCTACGCAATTCTAGCCAGCATATACAATTCTTCCGCCGACAATCGTGGCAACTACTTTGCCCGTGAGCTGCCATCCGTCGAAGGGTGTGTTCCGTGATTTCGAGAAGGACTTGTTAGCGTCGAAGGTCCACTTCTTTTTTGGATCGAAAATGGTGACGTCGGCAAATGAGCCGCGAACCAGCGAACCGCGTCCGCGCAGATCGAAACAACGCGCTGGACCGGCGGTAAAGAGTTCCACGATGCGGACGAGCGGGATGCGCTTCTCGCGATGCAGCCGGGTGATCGCGAGCGCGAGTGCGGTTTCCAATCCGGTGATGCCGAATGCGGCGCGCTCGAATTCCATTTCTTTTTCGTGCGCGGCGTGCGGAGCGTGATCGGTGGCGATGGCGTCTGCGGTGCCGTCGGCGAGCGCGGCCACAATGGCTTCGCGGTCGGAGACGGAACGCAGCGGAGGATTCATTTTGTAATTGCTGTCGTAGTCACGCATGTCTTCATCGGTCAGCGTGAAGTGGTGCGGCGTGACTTCGAACGTGATGCGCGCTTTGGCGCGCTTGCCGCGGCGCACGCTTTTCAGCGCGTCGGCCGTGGAAAGATGCGCAACGTGCAGGCGGGCATTGGGGATGTGCATGGCGAGCTGCACGTCACGCTCGACGATTGATGCTTCGGCAGCCGCGGTCATGCCGCGCAGTCCGAGACGGAACGAGCGCGCGCCCGCGTGCATTGAGCAATTTTCGGTCATGCGGGTGTCTTCGGCGTGTTGCACGACCGGGAAATTCAGCTCTCCGCCCAGAACAAGAGCCTCGCGCATGATGTTGTCGTCGAGAATGGGCTTGCCATCGTCGGTGACGGCGATGGCTCCGGCGGTTTGCAGCGCACGAAAGTCGGTGAGCGTGGCTCCTTTGCTTGATCTTGTTGCGGCTGCGATGGCAAAAACATTGACGACCGCGCCGCGTTCTGGCTGACGCAGCCACTCGACCCACTCGACCGAATCGACCACCGGAATCGTATTCGGCATAGTGCAGACAGAAGTGAATCCGCCAGCGGCAGCGGCGGCTGTGCCCGTCGCAATGGTCTCTTTGTGCGCCTGGCCGGGTTCGCGCAGATGCACGTGCAGATCGATGAAGCCGGGCGCGACGATGAGGCTGCGGGCATCGAATTTCTCGTCCGCCGCGCCTTTGATTTTGTTGGGAGGTGCAACTTCGGCAACGCGGCCATCTTTCAGCAGCACGTCCATGGGCGCGTCGATGCGGGCTGCCGGGTCGATGAGGTGGCCGCCTTTAATCAGCAGACTGGTTTTCCGCACACTTGTCCGATTCTTTTCGGGGGTGGTCATCGCATCTTCCCTATTGCCCGCGCCAGAATCGCCATGCGCGTGGGCACGCCGTTGCGTACTTCTTCCAGGATGCGCGCCTGGGCGCCGTCGGCGACTTCGCTGGTCAATTCCAGGCCACGAATAATCGGGCCGGGATGCATCACCATGGCATCTTTTTTCGCCATCTTCAAGCGGGCCGGGTTCATCTGGTAGCGCGCGATGTATTCGGCAAGATCGATCTTCAAACCGGCGAGGCGCTCGGTTTGCACGCGCAGCAGCATGATTACATCGGTGCCGCGCAAAGCGTCTTCAATGTGGCGGGTTACGCGCACGCCGGGTGCGAGGGTGGCGGCTATTTCGGGCACCAGTTCGGGCGGTCCGCAAAGAATAATCTTCACGCCGAATTTGCTGAGAAGATGGCACGCCGACCGCGCCACGCGGCTATGAAAGATATCGCCGACAATTGCGATCTGCAGACCTTTGAAAGTTTTCTTGTTGCGCAGAATCGTGTAGGCGTCGAGCAGCGCCTGCGAGGGATGCTCGTGCAGTCCGTCTCCAGCGTTGATCACGGGTACGTCGAGGTGCTGCGCCATCAGGTAGGGAGCGCCGGCGTTGGGATGGCGAATGACGATGATGTCGGCGCCCACGGCGCGCACCGTGTATCCCGTGTCGAGGAGCGATTCGCCCTTTTCAATACTCGAACCGATGGATTGGATGAGGACGGTGTGGGCGCCCATTACTTTGGCTGCGGTCTCAAAGGAGCTCCGGGTGCGGGTGGAGGCCTCGTAGAAAAGAAGAAACACTCGCTTCCCCTTGAGTAAGGGGCGCGGCTTGTCCGGACTCACGCGCCGGGCAAACTTCAACAGTTTCAGGATCTCGGCTGCTTCCAGGTGCTCGATGCCGAGCAGGGAACCGCGCGCTGGATTCATAGTTGATTTGTAATTGCCAATTTGTAATTTGTAATTTAAGAACACCCGACGCCGATCTCGTTTTCAATTACAAATTACAAATTGCCAATTACAAATTGGCCTGCTGTTTTTCCATCAGCAAAACTTTCTCCGCGTCATCGACCTCGCGAAGTTTCACCTCGACGATCTGATTTTCGGTGGTTTGTACGGTTCGCCCAATGAACGCGGCTTCAATGGGCAACTCGCGATGGCCGCGATCGATCAATACGCACAGCTGCAAGCGCTTGGGACGGCCCGAGCGAAACAGCGCGTCCATGGCGGCGCGGGTGGTGCGGCCGGTGTAGAGCACGTCGTCCACCAGCACCACCGACTTGCCGGTGATGGGAATTTCCAACTCCGTTTTCTGCACCACCGGCTTGGAGTCGAGGGTCGAAAGATCGTCGCGATAGAGGGTAATGTCGAGTGTGCCGAGCAGCACCGGCTTCTTTTCGATGCGCTGAATAATCTTCGCCAGCCGCTCCGCCAGCGGAACGCCGCGGCGGCGGATGCCTACCAGCGCCAGATCCTCGACGCCATTATTTTTTTCGAGAATTTCGTGCGCCAGCCGGATCAAGGTGCGCTCCACCTCGGACGCGGACATGAGCTGCGCTTTCTCGCGAATCTCCACGGGTTGCTTGGGCGCGCGTAAATTCATAAACGCTGCATCATACGCGTGCGGATGAGGTGAGAGCAAGGCCGAGCCGGAAACCCGCGTCGATTGCGGTCCTATTACAGCCTGGGGTTGCTCGGCCGCAGGAAGAGCGAGGTCAGCGCCCCGCCAACGGAGGCTAGTACCAGGGCAATCAGCATCCCAAAAAAGAAGGTGATCGCCAGCCCGGACGGAGTGAACAGGTTATGGATGCCGGTTTGAATATCGGGGTCGGCAACGTTGGTGCCGAACTTTTGCGCAACTTTGAGGATGGCATCGATATATTCCTGCTGAGCATGGAAAACAAAAACGCGAATCGTGATCAAGAGCGCGTTGATGGCGAACGCGGCAACCCCCGCCGCTCCTCCAAGTCGCGCCCCGAGGGCGGGCGGAAGGACGGTTCTGCTTTCGCGGCGGTAAAAATAGACAGCCAGGCCTCCGGTCAAAACGATGCCGAGAAATGGAATCATCCCAATAAAAACGCCGAGCACGCCGGCCTTGAGCGCGGCCCGAACGGCGATTCCCCGGTCCATAGTTCCGGGCATAGTTCCGGGCACGGTTCCGGCTTGTGTGCCCAGGCGGCCGAATTGCCCGGCCGGAGGAATCTCCGGAGAAACCTCGTCCGGCGCGGGATTCAGGCCTGTGGCCGGTGCGGCATCCGGAACTGCAATTTGCACATGAATTTGGGGAGCGCGGCATTGCGGGCAAAATGGCCGGCCGTCTTCGACCGAGGTCCCACACTTTTGGCAAGGGTGCTCCACGTCTTTGAAACTAGCGCACAACGAACCGGAAGAGCAAGGCGGAGGGCATCGGGTGATCTGGCGATCGGGTCATCGGGTGATCGGAAACAACGATGGATAAAGACGACCCGATGGCCCGATGATCCGATCACCCGATAGGTTCAAATCGTGTCGTCCTTGCCGGTGTGCACGCGCACATACACGAGGGCAAAGTGGGATCCATGGCCGCTGGGCTTGACTGAGACGATGTGTTGGTTCTCCTCGGTCCCAACCTTTAACTCCACCGAGTCTCCGCCGTTGTCGCTGTCGCAGGAAACGGGCTTGGAAGCTTCCTCCTTGCCAGCTTTGGATTCCACATGCTTGCCAGCCCATTCACCGTGGCACTGAATGGGCTTGCCATATTTCTGCAGTTCTTTGGTGTAGTAGACGATGATTTTGTCGGGAGCGTCGTCGGAAACGAATTCCGCGGCTACAACTTTCAACGAGAATCCCGCTATCGAGAGATTTACGTTGGCGCTCTTCTTGTCGTCGCTGTTGTCTTTTGGCGCGGGCCGGGCGCCGGGATAGACAGTCAGGCCGGAATCACGAATATCGGCTTGTTCGCTGACGTGCAAATCGCCCAGTGGAGACTTGATGTCGACATTCTTGTCGCCGTCTTTGCCTTTGTCGTTAGTGCTGATGCTGCAAGCGGGAAGCACGAAAAGGGCGGCAATGCACGCGCCGAGGGAAAGCTTGGCGATAACAGTGCGGCTGAATCTCATACGGCTGAGCGTCCTATGGTTGAACGTCGTAAGGCTGAGCGTCTTATTGTTGCGCGTCTTATTGTTGAACATGGGAGGAACCTCCTGAGCTGGGTTGGGCTGAGCTTGCCCGGGCGGCACGTTCGATCCCGTCGCCGCGGGATGCGATGCCGGGAAGCGTAACCGGCAGATGACCACTGATGGGGATCTCGCCGAAGATCGCTTGC
>JBAWFQ010000214.1:0-2186 GCA_049592035.1 Terriglobales bacterium | reverse complement strand
CCTCGCGACTGGTACTCTCAGACATGACATCGAAATCCGGGAGAC
Source organism: Terriglobales bacterium (assembly GCA_049592035.1). GTDB lineage: Bacteria > Acidobacteriota > Terriglobia > Terriglobales > Acidobacteriaceae > Acidiflorens. Next base: position 2,141 of record JBAWFQ010000214.1, on the reverse strand, counting down.
AGTAATTCATTGCCGCCCATCGTTAACGCACAAAAAATTACGAAGGCTTTCGGAGCAAACCCGCTCTTCGAGAACGTTTCTTTCACTATTTCTGATGGTGATCGTATCGGACTGATTGGCCCCAACGGATCCGGCAAATCCACTTTGTTGCGGATTCTGGCGGGCGAGGTCGCGCCTGACAGCGGGGAAGTATCATTTCGCAAACGAACCCGCCTTGCTTGCGTCGAGCAAGATTCGCGTTTCAAAGCGGGCGCCACGGTGCGTTCCGTGATTGAGAGCGCTCTCGATCTTTGTGGTGTCTCCGGAACCGAGCGCGGCGCGCGCTTTGCCGAGACTCTTGGGCGCGCCGGCTTTGACGATCTCGAAGCGCAAGCCACTGAATTATCGGGAGGCTGGCAGAAGCGTCTCGCAATTGTGGAAGCTCTGGTGCAGCATCCTGACATCCTTTTGCTCGACGAGCCCACGAATCATCTTGATCTGCTGGGAATCATGTGGCTCGAAGATCTGCTGGAGCAGGCATCATTCGCCAGCGTGATCGTGAGCCACGACCGCTACTTTCTGGAGAATGTCACCACCGACATGGTCGAGCTCAATCGGATTTATCCCGATGGTTCTCTCCGGGTCCGTGGCAACTACAGCGCCTTTCTCGAGAAGAAAGAAGAATTCCTGCACGCGCAGTCGCGGCGTCAGGAGGCGCTGGAAAATCTTGTTCACGGAGAAATCGAGTGGCTTCGCCGCGGCGCGAAAGCCCGCACCCGCAAATCCAAAGCGCGCATTAGCAAAGCGGGCGAACTTATCGGAGAACTTGCCGACCTGAACGCGCGCACCCGCAGCACCACAGCGCAGATCGACTTTTCAGCCACAGATCGCAAGACAAAAAGATTGATTGAACTGCAGGATGTTACCTGCACGATGGGAACCCGGGCGCTATTCGACGGCCTCAACTTCATTCTTACGGCTGGAATGCGCGTGGGCCTTGTGGGCCCGAATGGCAGCGGCAAGACGACCCTGCTCCGCTTGTTGCAGGGAGATCTCGCTCCGACCGGCGGTGAGATTCGCCGCGCCGACTGGCTGCGCATCGTCTACTTTGACCAGACCCGGACGCTTGATCCGGATGTAACTCTTCGCCGCGCGCTTGCTCCGGACGGCGATTCGGTGGTCTATCGTGATCGCGTGATTCATGTCGCTGGATGGGCGGCGCGATTTCTTTTTACAGGTGAGCAACTCAGCCAGCCCGTCGGGCGGCTTTCCGGAGGCGAACGGGCGCGCGTCTTGATTGCGCAGCTCATGCTTCAGCCCGCCGACATTTTGCTGCTCGATGAACCCACCAACGACCTCGACATTCCTACGCTTGAAATTCTGGAAGAAAGCCTGATCGATTTTCCCGGGTCACTGGTGCTGGTGACGCACGATCGCTACATGCTCGACCGCGTCTCTACGATCGTGCTCGGACTGAACGGCAAAGGCGGAGCCGATGTCTTTGCCGATTACGCGCAATGGGAGGCTTGGCAGGCACAGAGCACGAAGGCCGACGAAGGAACCGCCGCGGTGGCTTCGAAGACAGCGCCCGCTTCCGCGTTGGCAGCTCCCGCAAGAAAGAAACTTTCTTATCTCGAAGCGCGTGAGTATTCGACCATCGAGCAGCGAGTCGAAGAGGCGGAGCAGTTAGTGAGAGCTAAGCGTGCGGAACTGGAAGATCCGGCCAACGCGATGGACGCTCCGCGCCTTGTGGCTGCGCAGGCCGCGTTGGACGCGGCTCAACTGGCGCTCGATGCTCTCTATGCGCGCTGGGCAGAGTTGGAGAAAAAGAGCGGGTGAGGATTGTTGGTGAGATTGCGATGTTTCGCCAACTCTCCTCGTGTGCGTCAGCTTAAGTATTGGACACGTGGAAAACGAAGGACTTTCCGCGAGAAGTTGGGTCCCATCCAGCGGCGATAGCTTGGCGGACGGTAGCTTCAATTGTTTCGACGGAGAACTTAGGCCGCTGCGGAAGTTGCGGTAATCCTACTCCGGTGACTTTCTTAGGAAACGGGTATTGCAAAATGAGTTCCCTATGGCGGGCGTCTTCTGTTTGCACTGATATGCGGAGCCCGATATAACCGTCCTCGGAAGTCCGCTGAGGCTCACTCACCAGTGACCAC
>JBAWFQ010000213.1:0-45123 GCA_049592035.1 Terriglobales bacterium | reverse complement strand
ACTTGCTTGCCCAATATCTCGGCGCTCTCGGCGTCGCGGCGGTGAAAGCTCCTAGGACTTCGGCTCGACCTCGGACTCTCGCTCCCGTCCCTGGAACCAACTCATGTGCGGCAGATCACGTTCAACCTTCCGCCGTTTCGCAATCAGTTCCGCCGTGATCGACACGGCGATCTCCTCCGGCGTAATCGCTCCAATATCCAGCCCAATCGGCGCGTGGACGCGATCGAACAGATGTGCCGGCAGACCTTCCTGCTGCAGCTCTTTGAAGATGGTAATCGTCTTCCGCTTCGATCCAATCATCCCGACGTAGCACGCCGGAGTCTGCACTGCCCAGCGCAGCATGCGCATATCGTCGCGGTGTCCGCGGGTGACGATCACAATGTAGGAGGATTCGCTGGGCGTGAGCCGCGCCGCGGCCAAATCGAAATCTGCAGCGACCACCTGCTGCGCCTCGGGGAATCGTTCCCGGCTCGCGTAGGCTTCGCGATCGTCGATCACGGTGACGTCGAATCCGGCGATTCGCGCCACCTGATAAAGACTGGCTGCCACATGACCGGCGCCGAAAATGTAAAGATCCGCTGGAGGCAAAACCGGCTCAACAAAAATCTCCAGCGTTCCGCCGCAGACCAGGCCAGTGTCGTACTTCGGATCCTGATTCAGATCGAACGTCAGGGTGCGTGGCTTCTCCGATTCCATCACCTCGCGCGCCGCCTGCCACACTTCGGCCTCGACGCAACCGCCGCCGATGGTTCCAACGATCGAGCCATCGTCGCGCACCAGCATCTTGGCGGTTTTGAAAGAGGGAATCGATCCGCGGACGTTGATAATGGTCGCCACGGCGCCGCGGCGCCCGTCTTTGCGCAGACGGACGATCTCCTCGTACAGGTCCATGTGCTGATTATGGTTCGCGGAGTGGAGAAGGTCAATTGCCGGCGTCAACTGCCACGAAATCAAAAGCCCCGGGCCATCACTCCCGAGGCTACTGGCGTTTCGCCAGTGGGTACTTAGTAACACGGTCCGCAGCTATAGAGTCTCGCTGGGCGCCGGCCAAGTCAAGGTATTCTTGTGAGTGACTGCACGGAGGGCGGCAGACCCGAACTGCAGTGGCTGATGGAGCCACTCACCGGTTTCGCGGACCGTGTCCAGTACCCGCTGGAAACGCCCTCCAGACGCAGCCCGCAATGTACAATCTACGACTTGGCAGGGATTCGTTATGTGCGGCGAGTCACACGCCGTTTGGTACATTTCCAATCTAACGTGCCAAATTGGCACATGAACGAAGTTGGGACCAGGAGTGCTTATGAAAGCCGTCCGCATTCATCAATTCGGTGGTCCGGAAGTCCTGACCTATGAAGATGTGCCCGATCCAAAACCGCGCAAAGATCAAGTTCTCGTACGCGTGCGCGCCTGTGCTCTGAACCACCTCGACATCTGGGTGCGCAAAGGACTGCCTGGCGTCAACCTTCCGCACATCCTTGGCAGCGACATCGCCGGTGAGATTGTCGAAGTCGGCGAATACATCACCGACCTCAAAGCGGGACAGCGTGTGCTGCTCGCGCCCATGCTTTTTTGCAATCGTTGCGCCAAGTGTGTTGCCGGTCTGCAGAACCAGTGCCGGCAGTACACCGTGCTCGGCAACGGCGTCGATGGCGGCAATTGCGAACTGATGGCCGTGCCCGCCGTAAATGTTATTCCGATCCCCGATGCGCTCGATTTCAACGAGGCCGCCAGCGTTCCATTGGTGTTTGTCACCGCGTGGCACATGCTTACCGGACGCGCCGCCATTCGTCCCGGCCAGACTGTGCTGGTGCTGGGCGCGAACTCCGGCGTCGGCATCGCGGCTATCCAGATCGCGAAGATGTTCCACGCGCGTGTGATCACAACCGCGGGCGACGAACGCAAGATGGAGCGGGCCCGTGAACTGGGCGCCGATTTCGTCATCAACCACTATCAACAGAAGATTTCGCAGGAAGTTCGCAAGATTACCAACTTTGAGGGCGTGGACATCGTAGTCGAGCACGTGGGAAAGGCAACTTGGGACGAGAGTGTCAAATCGCTCAAGGCCGGGGGCACGCTCGTCACCTGCGGCGCCACCACCGGTCCGAAAGTAGAGCTCGATCTGCGCTTTCTGTTCTCGCGCCAGTTGGCACTGCTTGGCTCGTATATGGGGACGATGAGTGAACTGTACGAAGTGCTCAGCCACGTTTTCGCGGGACGCCTCAAGCCCGTCATCGACCACACGTTCCCTTTGAATGAAATCCGCACCGCCCACGAGTACATGGAGAAAAGCCAGATGTTCGGCAAGATCGTGCTGAATCCGTAAGAGCATCTATTCTTCGCAGGACGCTTTGACGGGAGTACAATCCGCTCCGCGTGTTCTTCAAAATAATTGGCCGCATGTCCGACGTTGAGACGATCGCCTCCGGCACAGGCATTCGGGAGCGACGGCGGTTACGAAAGATATATGGCGGAAAGCGCTGGAGGAAGCTGAAAGGAATCGCGGCGGTCGAGCTGGCGGATGGTACCATGTGTCATGCGGAAGGGCATTGGTACGAAGCGCATGGCGCCGGCGCAAAAGAATTCAAGATCAAGCGCATTCTGGAAATTCAATGAAGCGAGCTGAACCGAAATTTGTTGTCTGTGTCAAAAACAGGGACTACGCCGCTGCGCTCGAGTTGCGAAAACTCTATCAGGTGGTCTCTGATGAGGCGGCGGCAAAGCTTCGCCAGATTCGCGTTATTGATGAATCTGGCGAGGACTATCTTTACCCACAAGAATACTTCGTCGCCGTGCAACTTCCCCAGTCGGCGGAAAAGGCAGTTCTGCGCGCCGCCACCGTCAGAGACTAACGGTTCTCCTGTACCGCCCGTCGTTTGCTTCCGTTTCTCGGCGCACTCGGCGCTTTCTGCGGTTAAAATAGACCCATGGCGCAAGAACTCAATTTCGGCCCTTACGTCGACGTGGAAAACGGCAAAAGAGTAGTCAAGGAGCTGGTCTACGGAGATGGCGTGCCCGAGGGCATCGTCATGACCACGCTCGATGCGACCGTCAACTGGACACGCAAGAATTCCATCTGGCCGATGACCTTCGGCCTCGCCTGTTGTGCGATTGAAATGATGTCGATGGGCGCATCCCGCTTCGATATTGCGCGTTTCGGAGCAGAAGTGTTCCGGCCATCGCCCCGGCAGTCGGACCTGATGATTATCGCCGGCCGCGTCTCCAACAAAATGGCTCCTGTGATTCGTCAGCTTTGGGAGCAGATGCCGGAACCGAAGTGGGTTATTTCGATGGGTGCGTGCGCCACGTCCGGCGGCGTTTTCAATAATTACGCGCTGGTGCAGAGCGTCAACCAGGTTATCCCCGTGGATATCTATGTCCCCGGTTGTCCCCCGCGTCCCGAGCAGTTGATCTATGCGATCACGCTGCTGCAGCAGAAAATAATGGCCGAGCGCGGTTCGATGAAGAAGGCGCTCAATCTCGTCCCGGTCGACGAGTAAGAAAATCGGGATGACCCGATCACCCGATCTTCTTTTCACTGTTTCATTCTTGTCGCCAACTGCCGTTCCGGCGGCGTCATCTGATTCCAGATCGCGCTCAAGTCCTTTTCCAGGATCTGGTTATTCGGATCCACCCGCAAAGCCATGGCAAACCATAAATATGATGTGGGCAGATCGCGCGCCACACAGTGGCCGGTGGCATACATGGTTCCGAAGGCGCTTCGTGCCTTGGCATTCGATTTCGCCGAAGCCGCCTTCAAATATTTCACAGCCTCGTCGCAGTTTTCGTGGGCGCCTCGTCCGTAGAGATAAGCCTCGCCTTTGCGGAAGTCCGCGTCGCCGCTGTCCGCTGCAGCGGGTTCGGGCAATTTTGAAGCCTTGGCTCTTGAAGGCTTGGCTATCGACGCGCCAGACTCGCGCTTCGCAGCGCTCTTATCCCCCAGCGCAATTTTAGGAGTCAACGGTTTCACTTCCGGCTTAGCGGTTGTGTCCGCCGTTTTTTCCGCCGGTTCGGGGCTGGCACTGGCATTGGCGTTGTTAGGCGGGCTCGCCGGAACTGTTGCCGGCGGAACCGCTGCCTGCGACGATCCAGCATCAGCCGCGGGCGCACCAGCCTGGGTGTCGGCGGTGGCTGCTTGTTTCTCTGGCGGCTTCGCTTCGGAAGCTTCGCCGGTGCTCGCCGTCGCGCCTTCTGGCCGTCGACTGTCCGCGGTGCCGAGATAGTTCGTGTATATCCACCAGCCGGCCGCGCCCAACGCGGCCAGTAAGACTACCAGCAGCAAGATTCGCCGTCCGCCGGTCTTGGGTTCCTCGGGCTCAAAAAAGGAATCGAGGCCAGAAAAGGATTTTTCCCGCAGCGAGTCGATATTGTCCTGATTTGAGCTGGGCTGATTCCTGGGCTGATCCAAAGTGCGTTGATTCAGTCCGGGCTGACTTGGGCCAGGATGGTCCAATCCCAGCATCGAGGGACCGCTGATGGACGGGATCCGTTTGTTTGCGGCATTGGTCGGACTCTGAACGACAGGAGGTCGCGCCGGTTCCGACGAGTTCGCTATCTTGGGCAGGTTTGGTACGGGCGCTCCCGCCGGTCGTCGAGCTTCGACGCGAGCTTCGAGCAAAGTGCCACACATTCCGCAGAAACGGAAATTGTCCGAGTTATTCTCACCGCACTTCGGGCAGATCACGACGGTTCTCCGGATTTCTTTGGCTACAGTTTAACAGGCTGAGGTCTGTTCATATTAGAATGCCGACGCTGGTTTCCGTCCATGCCGAAAGCCTCCAAAGCCAAGCCCGCCGCCGTGAAGCGCTTCGAAGCCAGGCTGGAGCGCATGCCCTCGCGTCTGAATTGGGTCATCATTCGCGTACCCTTCGATGCCGCTAAACTCTGGGGGTTGCGCGGCCAGATCCGAGGCCAGATTAAAGTGAAGGGCGAGATCAACGGATTCGCGTTCCGCACCTCGCTGTTTCCCACCGGAGCGGGCGGGCACATTCTGCTGGTCAACAAGCGCATGCAAAAGGGAGCGCGCGCCGCTGCAGGCAGCATCGCGCGTTTCCAGATTGAGCTCGATAATGAAGAGCGAATCGTGACTATCCCCGGTGAGTTGAAACAAATCCTCGATAAGGATCGTTCGCTGCGCCGCTGGTACGACCACTTGAATCACTCCACACGCAATGACATCGCCAACTGGATTACCGAACCGAAGAGCAGCGAAGCGCGCAAGCGTCGCACCGAACAGATTGCCGAACGCCTGCTCAACGTCATGGAGGCGGAACGGGAATTGCCGCCTGTGCTGCAAGTCGCCTTTGCTCGGCATCCGCGCGCCCGCGACGGTTGGGAGGCGATGTCGGCCTCGCGACGTCGCGGACATTTATTTGGCATCTTCTATTACCGAACGCCGGACGCCCAGGCCGGCCGCATCGACAAAATGATCGATGACGCAACCGCCATTGCCGAGAAAAACTGCAACAGAAAGGCCTGAGCGATACTCCGCGATAATCACTCACCGAAACTTGTCGCTGCCAAGGCGATCTGTAATGTCAACAGTGTTGTCTTACTGGCGAAACGCGGACAGGAATGTCCGCGCCACACAGGCAAGGTATCTGAACAAGCCAGGTATCTGATTTGTCAACACGTTGCGCCTAGCTAAACCAACGTAACTGTGCTTCGCGGCTTCTTCTGCTATACTGTTGTTAACGCTTTTGCTACGGTTTGCTAGTTACGCGGGGATCCTGTTGGATCCGCATCACCTCCGCATTTCCTGCCCGCCTGGTTCCAGCGCCAATTTTAAATGCGAGCGGCATTGCGAACTCTCGACACGAGTCTGAGAAATTGACATTAAGCCCCTCCAGAAAGAACTCCATCGAATGACCACATTTACCGAACTGCCCCTGTCTGCTGCTTTGCAGCAGAAATTGGCGGCAGCTCAATTTGTTACTCTCACACCCATCCAGGCACGCGCCATTTCTCCTGCCCTTGAAGGCAAGGACGTAATCGGCACGGCCCAAACCGGAACCGGCAAAACCCTTGCCTTCCTGATTCCGATTCTCGAGATGCTGCGCAACGCGCCATCGAAGAACATCACCGCGCTGGTTCTGTTGCCTACGCGCGAACTGGCCATGCAGGTTCACGAACAGTACGAACAACTGGGCGACAAGAACACGCCGAAGGCCGCGCTGGTAATCGGCGGCGTTGCGGAAAAACCGCAGATCCAGAGTCTGCGCTCCGGCTGCGAATTTGTAATCGCGACTCCCGGGCGCTTGCAAGATTTCATCACCCGCAAGTTTGCCGACCTGCGGCACGTGAAAATACTTGTGCTCGACGAAGCCGACCGCATGCTGGATATGGGCTTTCTTCCGGCCATCCGGCGCATCCTGCAAGTTCTGCCGCAGCGCCGGCAGACGCTCTGCTACTCCGCCACCATGGAACAATCAGTAGCGTCGCTGGTGAACGAATATACGCGCGAGCCGGTGCGGATCGCGCTGGGCTCAACGCTGAAGCCAGCGGAAAGCGTGCAACTGGAGGCCTATGAAGTGCGCCCGTCCGAAAAACTGGACACGCTCCGGCAATTGCTGTACGGCGAAAAGGGACAGACCCTGATCTTCACGCGCACCAAACGCGGCGCGCAACGACTGGCGCAGGAACTCGAGCGCGACGGCTTCTCGTCGGCCATGATTCACGGCGATCGCACGCAATCCCAGCGCAACGGCGCCTTGAGCGGATTTCAGGAAGGCCGCTACCAGGTGCTGGTTGCGACCGATATCGCGTCGCGCGGTTTGCATTGCGATGACGTGGCCCACGTGATCAACTACGATTTGCCGAAGATGGCGGAAGATTTCATTCACCGCGTCGGGCGCACGGGCCGCGCCGGTTCTCAGGGCCGGGCCTCCACGCTGTTCACCGCTGCCGAGAATCTGGCGCTTCGCGATATTGAGCGCACCTTGAAGTTGCGCATCGAACGCAAGCAGGTGGATGGTTCCGTTAGCGACCAGCCGAAGCGGTTTGTGCAAAATACTCTGGCTTCGCGGACGTTAATCAGGTTGCCGGGTGAGGTCTTTGTCTAGGAATCAGCGCTCAGGGCGAGTCCTGCGGCGGGAATTGTAAGTGGAGTGCCGGGCGTCCCGCCCGGCTTCTCCCACTCGCTGAGCTTTAGCGATCGGATTTGGCGCTGTGAGGCACGGCGAGTTCGCCGGAAACAGGCTCGTCGTCTTCGTTTCCGACGCGGAACAGCGCGGCCTGAGCTTCGGCAAGTTCGCGCATCTCGCGCATTTCCTGCTCCTCGTTCACGATTCCGCCTTCCGGTTTTTCTTCCTTCCGCTGGGTCTTGCGCTCGTTCTTGTCTCGTTGTTTCTGTTGGCGCGCCTGTTCTTTCTGACGTTTGGTAAAAGTTGATCGGCCTCGTGGCATTCGGATCTCCCTATAATTTGTGTATTGAAATATGATGGCCGGCTACATGGCTGGTCTGTAGGGCGGGCCCAATTTCCATCCTACGAATACACGACTAGAGCATCGCCCCATCGGTATATTTTGCGTCGTGACCATATTATAACCTTGACCGACCCGTGGCGCACTATTGAGTGAGGTTCAAGGTGTTTGCCACCTTCGCCAGCACCGTGTTACCATCGAACTCGTTACGAAAACGAGAAGAGACAGGAGTGCAACAGGTTAGTGTTAGCCAGAGAGCAAAAGCAATCCGTCGTTGACACGTATCGCACGCACGCCACCGATACTGGCAGCCCCGAAGTTCAAATCGCGCTGTTGAGCGAGCGCATTGGTCAGCTGACGGAACACTTCAAAACGCACCAGAAAGATCACGGCTCGCGCCGCGGACTTCTCATGATGGTAAGCAGGCGGCGAAGCCTGCTCGACTACCTGAAGAAGTACGACTCGGAACGGTATAAAACCGTTATTTCCAAGCTCGGCATCCGCAAATAACAGCGCGACCGGCTCCGTGTGGGGCCGGTTCCAGACTTGGGTCTCCAGACCTTATTCTCCGGACCACGAGAGCCTGTGCATAGTGCGTTTCCCAACCGCGGCCCTGGCCTACGCCCGTCCAAGCGGACTCCATACCTTGGCGCATGCCCTTCTGCCCTACTTCCGCCCCATAAAAGGATGATCTATGAAGCCTGAAGTCACCAAAGTTTCCGTCGAACTCACTGGCGGAAAACAACTCTCCATCGAAACCGGAAAACTTGCCAAGCAGGCCCACGGCGCGGCCGTCGTGCGCTTCGGAGAAAATGTTGTGCTGGCCACCGCGACCGCCAATCCCGAGCCTCGCGAGGGCATCGATTTCTTTCCGCTCACCGTCGATTACCGCGAGTACACCTACGCCGGCGGACGCATCCCCGGCGGCTTTATCAAGCGCGAAGGCCGCATGAGCGAGCGCGAGGTTCTCACCAGCCGCCAGATTGACCGCCCCGTCCGTCCCATGTTCGCCGACGGTTTCAAGTGCGAGACCCAGGTCATCGCCTTCGTACTTTCTGCCGATACGGAGAACGACCCCGATGTCTGCGGCATCAACGCGGCGTCGGCCGCTCTGACCATCTCTGACATTCCGTTTCTGGGCCCGCTGGGCGCTGTGCGCGTCGGCTTGATCGACGGCCGTTTCATCGCCAATCCCACCTACACCGAAATGCGTGACGGCCTGCTCAACATCATGGTCGTAGGCACCGCCGATGCCATTGTCATGATCGAGTCGGGCGCGAAAGAAGTAAAAGAAGAAACGGTAGTAGACGCGATCGAATTTGCGCACACTGAAATCAAGAAGATTTGCGCCGCGATTGAAGAGCTGCGTAGCAAAGTCGGCAAGCCAAAACGTCCAGTGACGCCGCCGGAATTCGACGAGGCCTATCTCAAGAGTCTGGAGGCGAAGATCGGCGCTCGACTGACTGATGCTCTCGACACCGCGAAACATCCGAAATCCGAGAGCTACGAACTGGTGCGCGTATTGGAGAAGGAACTGCTCGCCGCAATTCCAAAGACCGAAGACGACGAGGCAAACAAAGCGAAACTCAAGAAGTATTACGAGATCCTGCGCGAGCGCATTTTCCGCAACCAGGTGATCGACCACAAGCACCGTCCCGACGGACGCGCTTTCGACCAGATTCGCGAAATCTGGATCGAAGCCGGAGTTCTGCCGCGCGCCCACGGCAGCGCAGTGTTTACCCGCGGCGAAACTCAGGCGTTGGTCACCACCACGCTCGGCACCAGCGACGACATGCAGCGTCTTGAAGGCTTCGAAGGCGAAGCCAAAAAGCGCTTCATGCTGCACTACAATTTCCCGCCCTTCTCGGTTGGGGAAGTCGGCTTCATGCGTGGCGCGGGTCGGCGCGAAATCGGCCACGGAGCACTGGCTGAGCGCGCGGTTTCGGCAGTGCTTCCGACCGAAGACAACTGGCCCTACGCCATGCGCGTAGTCTCCGACATTCTGGAGTCGAACGGATCGTCGTCGATGGCCACGATTTGCGGCGCTTCACTCTCGTTGATGGATGCGGGCGTGCCCTTGAAAGCTCCAGTGGCCGGAGTCGCGATGGGATTGGTGAAAGAAGGCGAACAGTACGCCATTCTGACCGACATCGCCGGCGCGGAAGATCATTACGGCGATATGGATTTCAAAGTTGCGGGAACCAAAGACGGCATCACCGCGCTGCAAATGGATATCAAAGTCGCGGGGATCACCTCGCAGATTATGCGCGAGGCGCTCGCTCAGGCGCAACGTGGGCGTTTGTTCATCCTCGAAAAGATGGACGAGATTCTAAACGAGCCGCGCGTGAAGGTTTCGGCGTACGCGCCGCGTATCTACACCCTGCAGATTCCGGTCGACAAGATTCGCGACGTGATTGGGCCCGGTGGCAAGATGATTCGCAGCATTATCGAGCAGACCGGCGTGAAGATTGACGTGGAAGATTCGGGCAAGGTCAACGTGGCTTCGAACGATGAAGTTTCGGCCAACAAGGCCTTGCAGATTATCAAGGATCTGACGGCGTCGGCTGAAGTCGGAAAGACGTATCTCGGCAAGGTGAGTCGGCTGGCAGATTTCGGCGCATTCGTCGAGATCCTGCCGGGCTTGGACGGCCTGCTCCACATCAGCGAAGTAGCCGAACACCGCATCAAAGACGTCCGCGACGAACTGAAAGAAGGCGATCAGGTGCTGGTGAAGGTTCTGGCCGTGGAAGGCAACCGCATCAAGCTGTCGCGCAAGGCAATCTTGAAAGAGCAGCGCGCCAAAATGGGCGGAGCTCCGCCACCGGAAGTTGACGCAGCCGCGGATCTTTCGTCGTCAGGTCCGGAGCCCGCAGTTCCGCAGGGCGCGCCCACGGCAGTGATCGAAGGTGGCGCCGAATTCGATGCCGATGATGAGCCGAACTTCAACCGCGTGGATGGAGTGGTAGCATCGGTAGAAGCGGGTAGCGCGCGGCCGGAAGGTGCGCGCGAAGGGCGTCCCAGCGGTGGCGGCGATCGTGATCGTAATCGTCGTCGTCGCGGTCGAGGCCGTGGCCCCGGCGGCGGCCAGGGAGGTCACGGTGGTCACGGTGGCGGCCATTCCGGCGGCGGTGGTGGCCGCGGAAGAAGATAAAATGTCCTGTAGAGACGTGGCTTGCCCCGTCTCGGGCCATCCCTGAACTATATTCGAGCAAGAACGGGAAGGGCACGGCTTAAGCCGTGCCGTTAAGTCCCTGATAATCGTCAGACTGGGGCCGCGGCAATGCGGCCCTTTTTTATTTCCAGTCAATCAGAATGATAAGCGTTTGAAGATGCCTTCCGGAATCTGTTGGACCGCAGTCATGACGTATCGCCAGACTTTCGGCGTGTAGAGCACATCGGGCGACCGCCGTTCGAGCGCCCGTACGATGTCGCCAGCAACCTGCTCCGGATCGGCAAAACGCGCGGCGTTGGGCAGATGATCGGTCATGGGAGTTCGCACCGGTCCCGGCTTGATGGTGATAACCCGGACGCCGGCCGGATGAAGTCGGCTCCTCAGTCCCTGAAGAAATAAGGAAAGAGCGCCCTTCGCCGAACCGTAGACGTAGTTGGATCGCCGTCCGCGATCTCCAGCGACGGAGGTGATCGCGGCCACGCATCCTGTGCGCCGGCGTTCCAAGTCGGCGGCGAACAAAGTCAGAATCGCGGAGGCACTGACGAAGTTGACGTGTAATTCCTCCAGAAGAACATCGACCGAGGATTCAGCATCCTTCTGGTGGTGCATCGAACCGTAAGCGAGCAGAACCGTGTCAAACTCGGGCAGGATGTGCCGGGCAAATTCGAAGATAGCAGCGTGCTGCTGGATCGATCCTAAGTCGGCGGAGTAAGTCAAGATCTGTTTTGCGCCTCGAGTCGCCAAGTCCGTTTGAAGCTCGGCAAGACGTTGCGCTGAGCGCGCCACAAGGAGTAACTCGCAACTGCGGCGAGCTAGTGATCGCTGGACTTCAAGCGCAATCCCAGAAGTAGCGCCAAGGATAATGACCTTCTTCATGATCGCGCCCCGGTCACACGTCGCCAGAATGAGGACGACATTTTCGGATCGATATAAGGAACAAAACTGCGCCAGCGCGGAAACGAGGTTTCAAACAGAGTGGGGCTCATGCGAGCGTCCTTAGCGGGGTAGAGCGCCCCGCCGCTTTTGTGGACAATCTCATCCAGCGATTCCATAAGTTGAAGTGTTCGCTCTCCCCGCATCGCAAAGTCGAGCGCGATGGTTAGTCCGGGGCGTGGAAATGACAGCAGTCCGGCCGGTGGCGCGGAGCCGAACTGCTTCAAGACGCCCAAAAAAGAGCCCATGCCAGAGCGGGCGATGCGATCGAGTAACTCCTCGAAGGCTTCGAGGTTTGTTTCCGGAATTACGCACTGATATTGCAGAAACCCCTGTCTGCCATAGAGCAGGTTCCATTGCCGGATAGAATCGAGCGGATAGAAAAACGAGTCGTAGGCAACGACGCCTGCGCCTTCTCTGGCCGCGTGAATCCTATAGTAGGCAGTGTTGAAGGCCTTGACGGAGTACTTGTTGAGCATCCACGCCGGCAATGCGAACGGCAATTTCGGACCGCGCCTGGAATGAAAGTCCTTACCCCGCTCGGCCGCATGGTTTCCGCGAAAAAAGATGCCGCGAAGGTTCTTTCCTGCAAAGCAGTCAAGCCAAGCCACGGTGTACTCGAAGCGGTCGTTGCTTTCGCGGCTAAGCGCGAGAAATGAGTTGAGAGACTGAAACGGAACAAGCTCCGCGTCAATCCATGGACCAGCGACGCGTTTGAGTTGAACGTCTGCCCAGGCAATCACGCCGGTTAGGCCGAGACCGCCAATCGTGGCGCGCAGCATATCGAGATTGTGTCCAGAACTGCAGAGTACGAGTCCGTCGTTCGAGCGATGCAGTCCGATTTGTCGGACGTGAGTGCCAAAGGTTCCAGCGCGGTGATGGTTTTTACCATGAATGTCATTAGCAATGGCCCCACCAACAGTGACGAACTGCGTGCCGGGGGTAACAGGAAGAAACCATCCCTTAGGAAGAAATACATTAATGATGTCGGCGAGGCTGACGCCACCTTCGCAGCGCACCATGCCCGTAGACTCGTCAAACCCGAGAATACGGTTGAGACGGCAACAGTCGATCAGCTCGCGGCCGCCGTTGAGACAAGAATCGCCGTAGCTGCGGCCGAGGCCATAAGGCAGCAGAGAGCCGGGCGCGGCCGTTCTGAGAATTTCCGGTACTTGGTCGCTCCACGCAGGCTTGTGAATATGCCGGTGCGCGATCTTCGGGTAACGGCCCCACGATACGACTCCCTTGACCAGGGGCAGAGCATCCGGTTGTCTGCATAGAACTGCTGCTGATTGACTAGACATACTAAGTATCCGAAAGCAAGTTAACTGACTGCGACTACCAAGTAGCGTGCAACCCTAGTCCTACCAGTTGATATGTATCATGCTTGCGGCGATCACCACCGCCGATGCCAGAGCCACCGCATAACTTACGGGATCCCGAATGGCAAGCGTGACCGGATCTTCCTTTAGCTCTCCGCGATGCGCCAACAGCCAGGTTCGGCTGAGCCAATAAAGAACGATGGGGCAAAGCAGAAAGAGGAGCTCCGGCGACAAATAAAGCAAGCGTACATCGGGACTGTGCACATAAAGACTGAAGATGACGACAGCGGAAAAACTGCTACCGACGCCCAGCGAGAGCAGCAGGTCGCGATCGCCAGTATGATAGCCACGCCCAGAGTTGCCGGTCCTGACTAACTCGCTGGCATTGAGTAACTCCGAGTAACGCTTGGCCATCGCAAGACTGAGAAATAGAAACATCGAGAAAGCCAAAAACCACTGCGAAAGCGGAGTACCGGAAATCAAGGCCCCAGCGAGTATGCGGAAGCTATAGAAACTCGACAGAATGAAAACGTCCAACAAAGCAATCTTTTTGAAATAAAGGGAATACAACATGGTGAGAGCGGCGTATCCGAGCAAAACCAGCCCAAATTGTAAGTCGAGCAAAAAGCCCAGACCGAGCGACGTGGAGAGCAAGATAAGCGACACTATCAAGCCTTCGGGGATTGAGATTTCGCCGGCGGCAAATGGGCGCTCTTTTTTCCAAGGATGTTCGCGATCGGAATGGAGATCGAGCAGATCGTTAAGAATGTAAAGTCCCGACGCGCAAAGGCCATAGAGTGCAAAGCCGGCAAAAGTGCGTAGAGCGGGCTCGAATGCCAGATTGTGAGAGAGAGCCAGGGGTAAAAAAAGCAAAAGATTCTTCGCCCAGTGGTGCCCGCGCAGAGCGCTGATCCAGGTGCGAGCCGACGTGCCCAACGACGCGCGCGGATGGAGGATCGTAGCTTTGAGGGTGGTTACCGCAGCGGCCTGCTTGGCGCGCGCTTCGGTGCCGACCACGTAACCTGCCCGTGCATTCCGCCAAACTTCTATGTCAGCGGCAGAGTCACCCATATACTCGAAGCCAGTGTCGGCGTAATGCTGTGCCAGAAAGGCAGCTTTGGTCTGTCCCTTGAGATTCACTTGCCCGTCGCTACCGTGGACTTCGTCGAAGAGGCCGAGATAGCTGGAAATCGTTTCGGCAAGTGTGCGATCAGCGGCGGTTGCAAGCGCGATGCGTCGGCCGCCAGCTCTCTCCTGTTGAAGAAGCTCAAGAACCTCCGGTCGATAGGGAAGACGCGCGGGGTTGAGCTGGAGCCTGGCCGCGAGTTGGTGTTTGAACGCGGCTCGTCCCAAAAGCAACCAGTAGGGTAGCAAAAGCAAGGTGATGGGTCGGGTCTTGAGCAAGACGAGGATGCACTCCCAAAGCACGTTTCCTCGAATCAGGGTCCCGTCAAGATCGACGCACAACACCGGAGACGACGTCTTGGCGGGTTTGGCTCCTGTGGCGGACCCCATGCCATGATCGTCGCATAAACAACAGGGCAAACAGCGGGAATAAGCGGCACACCTAGGTAACCTGAGTAACATGCGGCAGATAAGAGGGGAGGGTAGTATGAGCTGATCGGACACAAAATAGGTAAGCGATAAACGATTGACTCCAACAGCACATCCTACGAACGAGGATTCAGGGCATCTTGAACCCAGCGCGGCGGAGGTCCTGGCCAAGTATTTACGGCGGCCGGGCATTCTGCTGCCGTTGCTTGGGCTAGTTACTTTTGTAATATACAGCGGCTCCCTGTCTTTCGATTTTGTATGGGATGACTGGCCGCAGATCGTAAACAGTCCGATCATTCGGACGTGGAGCAATCTGCCGCGAGCGTTCGGCAGCGATCTTTGGTATCACGTGGCGCGGCATCAGGTGTATTACCGTCCGCTGTTCGTAGCTTGGTCGATGCTGAATTACACTTTGTTCGGATTGCGCCCGTGGGGATGGCACCTGGGCGCAGTTCTGCTGCACATCGGCGCGGTAGCCGCAGTGTTTTGGCTGGTGCGGCGGCTGGGATCGGAATATTGGACAGCGGCGCTGGCGGCACTGATTTTTGCTTTGCATCCGATTCACATTGAGCCGGTCACATGGGTTTCGGCTGCGTCAGACACGATGGTGACCATGTTTGTCGCGCTAGCTTTCGCGGCGTTTCTTAACGGGCGCGATTTGAAGCGCTATCCCGAACCAAAACAAAGAGCGCCGTGGTGGATTGCATCCCTTGCCTTTTTCGCATGTGCGTTACTGACGAAGGAAATGGCGGTCATGCTGCCGGTCTTAGTCGGAATATACGCGTGGTTGCATCCCCACAAAGAAAAAGCATCACCGGTGCGGAGAGCCAGTGCGGCGGTGCTGGAGGCGATTCCCTATGCCCTGGTAACTCTGGTCTACGCGCTGCTGCGAAAGCACGCTCTGCCGCACGCCACCGGGCAGTTTGATCCTAGTCATGGGATGATCGACGTGGCACGGACTTTGCCGCTTGTGCTGTCTGTCTATTTGCGCCAGTTACTGATTCCGGTCGGCATCACCGGGCTCTATTACACGCCCTATGTTACGAGCGCAATCTTCAGTCAGGTTGTGCTCCCTGTGTTGGTACTCGGAGTGGTGGCGGTTGGCCTCTGGTCGTGGAATCGGCGCGAAGGCAACTCGACCGTTGCATTTGCGGGGTTGTGGCTGCTAGTGGGACTGGCGCCAGCGCTGTACCTGCGAAACTTTGGCAACGGCGATTTTGTGCGCGACCGCTACATGTATCTGCCGTCGATCGGATTTGCGATTCTCGCTGCCATGGGACTGCGGCGGCTGCCCTCCTTCACAGCGTGGAATGCGCAGGCAGTTCAGGCGTGCGCAGTCGTCGTGCTGAGCGTCGCCTATGTGAGCGCGTCGCTCGCGCAACAGATCTACTGGGGAAACGATCTCCTGCTGTTGGTGCGCGGGCAATCGCTCTATCCGGAGAATCCTTATGTGCTGGCGGGACTGGCTAAAGAGTACAGTCAGCGCGGTGCGCATGATCGCGCGATCGCGTTGGCGCAGTCGGTGGTGAAGGATCACCCCGAGTATGGCTATGGGCCGCTGGCGCTGGCGGAAGCGTACATCCACGCCGGTCGATTCGAAGAAGGCCGCGTGTGGCTGGACCGTGTGAATCCGGATTACGCCAAGTCGGAAGTGGGCATGGCGGGGCTCGCTGGGCTCTATGGACAAATGGGCGACTATGAGCGTGCTCTCGCGCTG
The DNA here is from genome assembly GCA_049592035.1 of Terriglobales bacterium. Lineage (GTDB taxonomy): Bacteria > Acidobacteriota > Terriglobia > Terriglobales > Acidobacteriaceae > Acidiflorens. The sequence goes on along the minus strand of JBAWFQ010000213.1, from coordinate 29,006 downwards.
TGCTCGGAGATTCTGGAGAAGGAACCAAATCTTTACTCGGCGCTCTACAACTGCGGCAATATCCATCTAATGGACGGTCAATACCGCGAGGCAGAACAGTTGCTGTCACGCGCCGTAGAGTTAGTGCCAGAACAAGCCGCTCCGAAACATTTTCTCGGACGCGCACTTTTACAAGAGGGACGCAACGCCGAGGCGCAACCTTACCTGCTGCAAGCGGCGGCCATGGATCCCAAGGTGTGGGACTACCATTACTGGCTTGCCGAGTCCCTGGAAAAAAGCGGAAACATATCCGCTGCGCGCGCGGAGTATCTGCGCGCGTTGCAGCTGAACCAGGACAGCAAAGAAGCGAAGCTGCGGCTTACGGCGCTGGAGGCGAAGTGAAAATGGAAACAACGAAGCCGCCCGCGAACTCAGAAGTGCAAGCCGATCGAACGCCGCGTGAAGAGCTGAGCGTGGAAATGCGGATCCACGAGCCGCGCGCCGAGGTGTTAGAAGCCGGAGGCGCTGAAGCGGCAATGGCGCCCGCTGCCGGGGATTGGGTGCTTCGCTGGACGGTGCTGGGCGCGGTTTGGGCGATTGCCACCGCCTGCGTTTTCGCGCGCATCGGTAGCGGTTGGGTTCCGGCCGACGACGGCATTCTGAGCCAGGGTGCGCTGCGAGTAATGCAGGGGCAGCTTCCGCATCGCGATTTTGCGGAAATCTACACCGGCGGTCTGGGCGCAATCCATGCGCTGGCATTTCGCGTTTTCGGCGTAAGCCTGATGTCGCTGCGGCTCTGCGTGTTTCTGTTCTTTCTGGCCTGGATCCCCGCTGTCTACTACATCGCGCTGCGCTTTACATCCGCGGTCGCGGCGGGCTTGATCACGCTGACGGCGGTAGCCTGGAGTTATCCGAATTATCCAGCCGCCATGCCCTCCTGGTACAACCTGTTCTTCGCCACCTTCGGAGCGGCGGCACTGTTGCGATATCTGGAAGTACGCCGAGCGCGCTGGCTGTTTGTGGCAGGCGTTTGCGGCGGCGTGTCGATCTTGATCAAAGTGATCGGGGCCTACTATATCGCGGCGGTGTTGCTGTTTCTGGCATTCCTTGAGCAAAGCGATTTGCAGAGCGATCATGAGCCGGCCAAGACGGGAAAGCGCGCGATTCCGTATCGCGTGTTCAGCGCCAGTGCGCTGCTGCTGTTCTTGACAACGGTAATTTACCTGTTTCACACGCGGCTCGGCATGGGCGAGTTCTACCATTTCGTGCTGCCCGCCGCGATTCTGGTGGCGCTGATCCTGCTCGGGGAACGCAATGTGCGGAAAACGGCAACCGGCGAGCGATTCAGCGGCCTGCTGCGCCTGGTGCTTCCGTTTGCCGCAGGAGTGCTTTGCCCGGTGATTGCTTTTCTCCTGCCCTACGTAAACTCGGGAGCGCTCACTGCGTTCTTTTCAGGTGTCACCGGAAGCGTCATCGAACGCTCGGTGGGGCTGGGAGTGCTTCGTCCCGCGGGGATCGACAAAAGCATATTTGCCTTGGTGCTGCTGGGATTGCTGGCGGCCGCGATGTACTGGCGTGAATTTCAGGGCAAGGTCGTAGGGGCAGCGGTCGGCCTCGGTTTGACCGTAATGCTGGTGAAGGCCGCAACCTCTACTGGCATCGTCTCCGGAGTTTGGTATTCGGTTGCGACGCTCACGCCGCTGGTCGTGTCGCTGGGCGCGGCCGTCGTGTTGGGAGCAGGGAAGTGGCGCGGTTCAACTAAGTTGCAGCGCCAGCAAGTAATGGTCCTGATTTCGCTGGCTGCGATCTGTGGCTTGGTGCAGTATCCATTCGCTGCGCCGATTTATTTTTGTTATGCAGCGCCCTTAACGTTGCTGGCCACAGCGGCAATTGTTGCCACCGCGAGGCGGCAACCGGGAACGTATGTTCTGGCGGCCGTGGCGGGATTTTATCTGCTGTTTGGCGTGGTCCGCCTGGTTCCAGACCACATTTATGAACTGACTCACACCGTCGGGCAACTGGATGAACTGCGCCTGGAACGAGCGGGGGGATTGCGGATCGAGTATGCCGCGCAGTTTGCGGACTTGATTCATTTTCTGCAGCAGCATTCACGCAACGGCTTGATGTTTGCCGGTAACGATTGTCCAGAGCTGTATTTTCTGTCTGGTCTAAAGAATGTAAACCGCGACGATGGCAACAATTCGGCCGATGAGGTATTAAAGGCGCTGCAATCCGATGACCTGAGACTGGTAGTAATCAATGAGTCGCCGTTTTTTCCTTCCGCCAGGATGGGTCCTAAGGTCAGAGCGGAACTTGCGCGGAAGTTTACACACGATCAGATGGTGGGAATATTCCACGTATTCTGGCGGCCCTAGTAAGTATCCCTGGTAAGTCGATCACGAGAACGGAATCGACGGGCGAAGAAGAAATCCGGGGAGTAACTCCTTACTCACCTGACCACGCTCTTTGTGGGCGCACTGGGATTCTGGCATTCTTCTGACCGTACTCTCACCTCATAGATCTGACATTCTTCGGTATATCCACTGCAGGTTCCGATCACGCGGAGTTGCGCTCCATCCCGGTCAAGTTTTCTCAGCAGCCATCCTTGCGGGTGGTTGTAAGCGCCGATAACCACGAACCGGGGATGCGAAGAGATAAATGCGCAGTAGGGTTCGACCTTGCCACGGATAAGAGGGAATGCCTCTTTCAACCCTTCACTATGGGCGACGACCGTGTCATGCGCGATGGTAGATGCAGCCTCGTCGTCGGTCAACAGGTAGAGACGCTGTGCAACCTGTGCGCTTTCCTCATGATCAGCTTCGACAAAGGTCAACCCCGTGTTGGCAACCAAAGGAAGCCCGGGAGCGACAGAATCGAGATGCGAGACTCGTGGAGCAGCGGCGATGCCCGCTTGCAGGTAGGGCGGAATTGGCGGGTAATGCACGGTGTTGATCGGAGGCAGGGATAGGACGTAGAGCAACCTTGCGGCAACTCTGGGAGAAACGAGATTAGACACTTGATCGAGTAACCAGGACTTTCCCGTAGTGTTGAAGAAAAACAACACCGCCAGCAGGAGAGCGGCGCCTGTTCCAACAAGCCGGTCATGCTGGGTGCGATAGCCCAGGACAAGTGCCGGAACCATGGCGAAAGGAACCAGCCATACGACTCCATACCGGCTGAAAAAAGCAGTGCCTGTGCGAGCCAATAGCGTGCCAATGGCGAGCGGGATGAAAGAAAAGGAGACAAGAAGGAATCCAAAGGGCACGCGCATGGCGTGCGAATTCGCCGCTGCGGTTTCAGTTGGTTTGATGTGGACAATTGGCCTGTGAAAGATTGGCCACAGCAGAGCGAAGGCTGCGATGACAGCCAGTGGAGTAATCACGAAGCGGATCGACTCCCAATAGAAGCTGAGCAAAACCAGCGGCGTGACGCGATACTCCCTGGCAAACAGCGTGATGGAATGATTGTGAAGCATGGGCAAGTAAGTGAGGATGGAGATAGTCGGGACCAGGAGCGCTAACCATAAGCGCCAGTCGGGTTTTCGGCGAATCCAGGAACGGAGAAGTTCCGCGGCGAAAAACGCAGCATAGATTAGCACGCCGAAAACGTGCGAGAGCAATAGTCCGAATCCGGTCACCGTGACCATCGCGAGCGCCCAGCCGCGTCCGGTCAGGCCCCGTTCTGCCGCTGCCTGATACCAGCTCACGAGCATTAGAGTCGTAAAGCAGAGAAGCAAGGCATAGGGCCGCGCCTCGTATGCCAAGAAAGAGTAGGGACTTCCCCATAGCAATAAGACAGAAATTAGACCGTAGTGCGCTGAAAAATGGCGCCCCACAAAATAAAACATGAGCGCGGCGGTGCACAAATAAGCGAGCAGGAAAGGCAGGCGGCAGGACCAGGCACTTGTCCCGAACATGGCGAACGAAGCTCGAACTAACAGGTAGGAAAGAGGTGGTTGGAAGTCGACGGCGTGACTGACCTGGAGCAACCGGTGAAGGCTCGGCGCCTGCGCGATGTAGAACGTAAAAATCTCATCATGATCGAGACGGCGGGTGACCATGGCCTGCAAAAGGCCCCATCCACATGCTAGAGAGATAGCAGCGAAAAACAACCAGCCGTGGGTGTCCGCGAAGTGCGCAATGGCGTGCAGAATACGAACGGTAAAAAATGAACTCGATGCGGGACCGGGTGCAGAGCCCGCGCGGACCGGCTGCATTCGGGCGACCGAACTCATGTCGTCTGTAAGCTCTCTTCCGCCGGCTGAATCGTGATCAGCACAGAATCGCGGTCGCAGGCGTCCTTACACGGGAGTTTGCACACAATGTCGTTCGAGTTCAGCGCAAAGTCGTTGTCAAAGAGATTGCCCATTCGAAAATTGTCCACAGGCTTGTTTCTTACCAGCTCGGCATACAGCGGCGAATACGTATAGCTGAACCCGGCGGCGCAGGTGAACACTTGGCCATCTGGCAACAGGTTGATATAGTTCCGGCCCGCGGAACACTGCTTGGGGTTGAAGTCGTTAAAGTCCACCAGCGACCTGCGGTCGGCCTGCGTGTACTTCCGCAGCATCGACTCTTCCTCGGCGCTGTAGCTGAATTCATGATCGACGTAAGGGTCAACATGCAAACTTATACGGTGTGTTCCCATCAGTTCATCGATGGATGCAATCACTGGCAGGTTTTCCCGCGTCGCCACGATGTTCACGTGGACGTGGAGAAACTCCTGTAGTTCTCGTATTCGAGCGATGAAACTCTCGGCGCTGACAAACTCGCGATGAAAGCTGGCGTTCAAATGGAAGGGACGCTCGATCTTCCGGTATACGCTGGCGGGCAGCGACACGTTGCTTACAATTCCAAGCAGCCGGTGTTTCTTGGGCAGATTGTTCACCAGTTCGGGAAGCTTTGCGTACAGAAACGGCTCCCCGCCGGAGATATAGATCATTGCGGGCGGCAGCTTTTCCAGCGCCACCAGCCATTGTTCCACTCGTTTCTCCGATGCTTTCGGAAACACCTTGGCAAAGTCAAACTTTGTGCACACGGTGCAGTAAGTGCATGCGTAGTTGCAACGAAAGGTCGGCCAAAAAAGAACATGCAGGCGCTCGCTGAAGAGTCTGCGGTAGTATGGCTTCAGAAAGAATTTCATCCGCGCCGGAATAAAGCGCTGCACGCTACCCACGTACATCAGCCACTCCTTAGTTACTTGGGACCTTGCCCCTTAAGGGCAATCATCCGGTGCTGCCGAGATTGTAGCGCAGCATAAACAGCGATTAATCACGACCGAAGACTCTCGTGGTTACTAAAGATCAACCCAACGGGGCCAAGCAAGGCGAGTCCGCGGAAGCGTGAGTAACAAGAAACCGCCCTTAAGTTATCTGCCCGCTGCCGCGCCGGATGCGAGAGCGCTTCGGGGCAGCGGTTCCCCGGGCTCATGTTGGAAATTCAGTCTTTCGCGCTCGATAACCAGCGGACGATTGTGCACTTGCGTGTGGATGTTTCCGATGTACTCTCCGATGATGCCCATAAACAGAAGCTGGAGCGATCCCAAAAAGAACATCCCGATGGCGATGGGCGCGACGCCAACCGTAAAGTTTTCCCAGAATAGCAACTTGTAGGCAAAGTACGCCGTGCCTCCCAGCAATGACAGAAGCGATCCGGCAAACCCGGAAAATGTGACAATGCGGAGTGGGACTTTCGAGAGCTTGGTGATGCCGAGCATGGCGAGGTCGTAAAGCGTATAAAAATTGTTCTTCGACTTGCCGCTTTTGCGGCGTTGCTGTTCGTATTGAATTTCGGTGTGGGGAAGTCCGATCTCCGCGATCATGCCGCGAAAGTAAGGGTAGGGATCGCCAAACTGGCGGACGAGGTCGATCACTTGCCGGTCGTACAGTCCAAAGCCGGTGAAGTTTTCGTAAGTCTCAATGTCGTCGGAGAGGTGGTTGACTAGTCGATAGAACATTTTCCGAATCAGAAACATCGGCGCGGATTCCTGGCTTTCATGCTTGACCGCAATCACGATGGGAACTCCCTTTTCCCACTCTTCGATAAGTTGCGCCAGCACTTCCGGCGGATCTTGCAGGTCGCACATAAGAACAATCACGGCATCCCCGCGACTTTGCAGCAGCGCGTGCATGGGGGAGCGCACATGTCCGAAGTTCCGCGCATTGCGGATTACTTTGACGTTCGGATCGGCGGCCGCAATCTCCCTGAGAATGGCAAAGGTGGTGTCGCGCGAGGCGTTGTCGATGAAGATATGTTCGTAGCGGTATTTCCCAAGACTCGACATCAGGTCGCGTACGCGTTCGTACACTTCGCGGACATTGCCTTCTTCGTTGAAGCACGGTGTGACGACACTTACGGTCTTCATGTTGCAATGATTACTCACTGGCCACCGCCGGCTTTGGCCGCGCGAGCAGTCGCCTGCGGCGGCAGGCCCCGGTGGTAAATCAGTTCTGTGAGCGATGGAATATTGGCATAGGGGCTGTCAATAGCGTCGATCAGGATGGGCTGATCCTTGGTCACGGTTTTCAGGATGACCTCGCCTCGCATCAGTTCGCGGCAAGAAATCTGCCCCTGTTGCAGAGGAACCGCGAGATAGACGTCGGCGTCCTGGAGAACATGACCCGCGGGAAGATCGCGCTTGGCATAGACTCCGCGGACGAGTGAGTCGAGGTAGGTGATTTCTTTTTGCGGAGGCAGTCGCTTCTGCGTCCCCGGTGCTCCGCACATTCTCTTGGCGCGATGGAAAGCTTTAAACCAGGTGTCGACTTGCTCCGGCAGAGAACAGTATGGAGAAACCGTCATGCCCTCCGTCTGAATGTCGACATGCCGTTCAAAAGTCCGCGCCCCCTTGGCATACGCCATCAGCATGGACGAAGTCCAATCGCAATACTCGTGCGTGGAAAATCCGATGATGTGATTGGGATAGCGGCTGCGAAGAAACTCGATCTGATTCAGTTCAAGGTCAGAATCCTCAGACGGATAAATCGAGACGCAGTGATTAACGGCCAGCGGGATATGCCGGTTATCAAAAAAAGTAACTAGATCGTCGATGTCCTTGAGTGAAGATCCGCCGGTAGAAACGATGGCCGGCTTCTTCGTCTTCGCGATCTTTTCGATCAGCACCCAGTCGTTGCAGTCTGAGCTGGCAATCTTGAGAATAGGAATACCCAGCTCACAGCAGAAGTCGACGGAACTCTCATCAAACGGAGTTGCCATCGGAATGCAGCTGGCCTCGCGGATAGCTTGTACCAACTTGGCATAATCCTCCAGCTGGAGACGTGTATCGAGCGTTTTTTTAATGTAACGGATGTCGTCCCGGTGGCGAAAGTCCCTGTGTATGAAAGTATCGACATCGCGCAATTGTAATTTGATGGCTGCGCGTACGTTGTTGAACCGCACCACTTGCGCATAGTTGCTGATGATCTTCAGTCCCCGCTGCAGGTCGCCCAGGTGGTTATTAGCCAGCTCTAGCACGAATAACTCGTCAAATATATCGTTGCCAGTCATATTGTTACTTGCCTGTCCAGTCTTGGTAGCAAAACGCCGCGAAAGCGCTGTTTAGTAACATGGTAATGTCCTTATTCGTGGATGACATTGTCCATTAGTTCAGTCTCATCCAGGAAAGGGTACATGTCCTCTAGATTGGGAGAAACAATTCGCCCATCCGGTAACTGCCGCGCCCGTGATCGCGGTTCGAACTCCTGATCACGATCGAGCACAACATCGATCAGCGCTGGCCCGTCCGTCGCAAGGGCACGATCGATTTGCTCCAACTGCGACTGGCGATCGATACGAATCGACGGAATGCCATAGGCGCAGGCCACTTTGACCATGTCCGGGAAAGAAGCGCCGCTCGCAGCGCTTTCGCCAGTAAGACGACGAAAGAATCCGGATTGTGTCATCCGCATCGAGAGATAGCCCGAGTTATTCAAAACGAAGATCTTGACCGGTAAGCGATGATGCACGACGGTTTGTAGCTCTTGAATGTTCATCTGAATGCTGCCGTCTCCGGCAAGACAGATGACCCGCTTGCCGGGGCGGGCAAAAGCCGCGCCGATGGCGGCGGGCAAGTCATAACCCATGGACGCAGATCCGGAATTTGAGAATAGACGTTGGCCCTTCCGCAGACGCATGGCCTGGAACGGCACAATGCACGAACTGGCATTACCGCACACGATGACGTCGTCATCCGCGAGCCGAGCCGAGAGTTGCTCGATGAAGTAGTAAGGATTCAGCGGCGGTCCGGATTGGCGTTGGCGGTCCTGTACGACTGGGTAGCGCTGGACGCGTTCGCGGCACCAGGCAAGCCAAGCCGCGTGCGCTCCAGGCCGGTAGTTCTCGGCGTCACACTGCCGCAGGAGTTCTTGCAAGAACTGCTTGAGATCGCAGTGGATGGCCAGGTTTGGCTGGACAGTGGGCTTGTGGAACTCGGCGTCGTCGATGTCGACCTGAATCTTAAAGGCCCGTGGCGCGAACGATTGCCAGTTATAGCTGGTTTGCCGGATGTTCAGGCGCGATCCGAGAATCAAGAGAACGTCGGCATTTTGCACCGTGAAGTTTCCGGCTCGGTCGCCGATGGTGCCCTGGCGTCCGCAAAAAAGCGGATCGTCGGAGGCGATAAGGTCATGAGTCCAGGCAGTAGTTACAGGTATGCCCAGCCGGTGGAAGAGTTCGTCAAATTCGGCGACGGCGTGCGCTGCGCGGACGCCGGTGCCAGCGAGAATAACCGGGCGCTTGGCGTTACGAATTCGCTGAAGGACTTCGCGGGACGCCGAGCTGAGTTTGAGGGGATCGGCGTCGCTCCCGTTATTCTTGGCGAGAGTGTCTTCGGCCGGATCGTAGCCGCGAAGGCTGGCAGGATCAATGGCCGCTGCTTGCACGTCCACGGGAATGTCGAGCCAGCAAGGACCAGGGCGTCCATTCTGGGCGAGATACCAGGCGCGCTCAAGGTGATACCGAACTGAAAGAGGGTCGTCGATCTGCACCGCATACTTGGTGATGTTCGCGACCATGGCGACGATGTCGGCCTCCTGATCTCCGAGCTGGCGCAGGCCAGTGATCTTCTGCGTGCGCATGCAAGTCTCGCGCTTGACCTGGCCCGAAATGATGAGCATGGGAACCGAGTCAGTCCACGCCCCAAACACTCCATTGAGCGCGTTGATGCCGCCCGGCCCGGTGGTCACGTTGACCACACCGGGCAAGCCGCTAACCCGGGCGTAGGCTTCCGCGGCCATGGCGGAAGCTTGTTCATGGTGATTGCAAACGTACTGGATGCGCGGCTCGTGGCCGATAGAGTCGTTGAGATGCATGGCGCCGCCGCCCGTTACCAGGAAAATGTGGCGCACGCCCCAATCCGCGAGTTGGCCGGCGATGTAGTCGGAAAGCTTCATGCGTGCGTCTCTTTGGACCTGGATCGCAGGGCCGGCTGCAGCGAGAGAATGGGGTTGTGAATTCCGAGACGCCGGATCTGAGCGCTGATCTCGTCGGCGTGCAGCAAAGTGGCGATGAGGATCGGCTCCCGTGGGCCGGCGATTTCCTGCGGGCCGACAATCGGCGCGCCCGCCAGCGTCTTGCCTCGGAGAACGGGATTATTGTCGACCAGAGCGCACACTTCGATCTGCGCCAGAGCGGGAAGGGCGAGAAGCTTCATGGCCAATTGCCCTGCGCCCCAAAGAATCACGCGCCGATAGTTAGTAAGTTGGCTGGCTAAGTGCCCGTTGATCGTTTCCATCTGTTCGCCGGAGTGCCGGATATAGGCAGCGATCCGCGACGGTAACTCCTGATCGCAAACGACGACGCGCTCGTCCCCCGCCTCTCGGCGGTCGCGAAAAAAGCCGAAGGCCGCCGGATAGAGTGTGTCTTCCGCTGTCTGGAACACTTTCTGTTCCACCAGAACCGGCTCGAAGCCAAAGCGGCGGCCAGTATTTTCGAGAGCGCGTGCCGAGAAGTGATTGATATGTTCGGTATTGAATTCCTGGAACGGCGCGTAGAGGTATTCGTCATAGCGCGTGGCGTCAGGAGTTTCCAGATACAAGTAGCCTCCCGGCGCGAGCAGGCGGCGGGCAGCCGTAAAGAACGAAGGAATGTCGTAAACATGTTCCAGCACGTGGCTCAACACGACGCAGTCAAACTTGGGCATGTGCGCCGGACCCGAGGCGGAGGATGAAGATGAAGATATCGATCCGACGTAGGCATCAAAGCCGCGTTCACGGCAAGCGGCCGCACAGCGCGGCGAAGGATCGAGTCCGGCAACGGCCGTAAATCCCTGCTCGCGAAGGGCCGTGAGCAAGCCGCCCGTGGCGCATCCGGCATCGAGAATGCTGGCTGCTCGCGAAGGCAGCGCGCGGGCGATGTCCGAAGCGGTGTTGGCAAGTCGCGCCGCGTCGTAAGGCAAAAGACCGCTGCCGGTCGCAGTCGCTGAGTCGTCATACTTCGACCACTCGCAATAAAACCGATCGTAGTCGCGCTGCGTGGCCGCAGGATCGGCATAGACAAAACCGCATCGTCGGCACACGACGACGTTGTACTCGTTGGGCAGAGGATAGCCATCGGGTACGACGAAACGCTGCGTGTGGCAGACGGTGGCTCCGCTCGCTCCGCAGGCCCCGCATGTGCGACGGGGCTCTGGGCTGAGAGTGGCGGCGCTATGCATGGGTGCCTCGGGCGGCAGCTTTTGGCCGGGAAGTCTTTCGCGCGGCAGATTTAATCTCGGAAAACCAGGCAGCGGTGCGACGAACGGCATCGCGCAACGGTACCTGGGCGTTAAGACCCAGCTCCTCGCGCGCCCGCGCCGTGCAGGGTACATAGCGGTGCAAGGGGGCGGCAGGTGTGGCGGCCGATACAATGTTGACGTCTACTGCGGGCGGCAACGCCGCGGCCACCTCGCGCGCGAGCGCGGCAATGTTCAGAGCTTCTTCCGATCCCACGTTGTAAGCGCGGCAGGATTGTCCCTTGAAGAGAATCGTCCACAGCCAGACCATCAGATCGGACGCGTAAAGATAGGAACGCACCGCGGAACCATCTCCCTTCACGCGAATCAGGCGATGGTGCAGGCAATCGGAGATAAAGTTGCCGATGGCGAAATGCGCGTCAAGTTGCATGTAGGGCCCGACAAAAGTGAAACAGCGCGCAATTTTGATTTCCAGGCCGGAAGATGCAGTGAGCGTGCACAACATTTCCGCGGAACGCTTGCCCTCGGCGTAGGCGAAGGCAGGATTGAGCGGATCGGGTCCGCCCTCAAAGGCTTCACTAACGTGGGTAAGCTCCGGCGGTTGGTTTCCGTAAACCGCCCCCGAGCTGACCAGCAAAAATCTGCTGACGGAACTCGCAAGCGAGAATTCCAAGGTGCGGCGCGTTCCCTCGGTGATCGTATCGAACATCACCTTCGGAGCTTCGCCGTTCAGCTTCGCGCTGGCTTCGGTCGCGGCATGAATCACGTGCGAAAATGTGCCTTGCGGAAACTCACCCCGGCAAACATCGGCGGCGTGCAAAGTGATTGCTGCATCCTGCGCCAGGTGCGCTGCCTTTTCGGTGAGTACCTCCGGATGCCGCGAAAGCGCGACCGCGCGAGCATTAAGATCCAGTCGCCGGTTTGCCCAGGCAAAACTTTCGAGGAGCCAGCATCCAAAAAATCCCGTCGCGCCCGTGATCAGGATGCGTTGGCCGCGCAGTTCCTGCCACAGGGGCTCGGTTCGCTCGAGTATGTGGTCGAGATCCTTAGCCAGCCGATTCGTCATGGTTGTTTGCGTATGTCCGGGTAGAGGCCGATTGCCTGCTTGGTCCGCGGGACTTATACCGTCCCGCAAGTCAGTTATCCCACACGCGCACGAGGAAGACAGAATTACGAAAGTCACCCGAAAGGCTTCAATTGAAAGGGAGTGATCCTGACGAAACAATGAGGGATCTAAGGGGACTAATGGTGTGCGCGAAAAGGAGCAACTGGATAAGGTGGAGCGCCGGGCGTCCCCGCCCGGCTAGCCTCCGTAGGTTACTATCGTTACCCGTCACGAGCGGGCGGGAGCCACGGCGCGCTTGGGGAAGATGTCCCCGACCCGCCGGATCTCGGCACCGACGGCCTTCAGTTTTTCTTCGATATGTTCGTAGCCGCGGTCGAGGTGATAGACGCGGTCGATGATCGTCTCGCCATCCGCGACCAGTGCGGCGAGCACGAGTGACGCCGATGCCCGCAGATCCGATGCGAGGACGGCGGCGGCGCTGAGTGGAGTCCCGCCGCGAACAATGGCCCGGTGCCCTTCGATCTTGATGTTTGCGCCCATGCGCACCAGTTCCTGCGCGTGCATGAAGCGGTTCTCGAAAATGTTTTCCGTGATGATCGACGTGCCCGCGGCCTGCGTAGCGAGCGCCATGTACTGCGCCTGCATGTCAGTAGGGAAGCCGGGATATTCTTCGGTATTCAAATCGGCGGCCTGGTGCGGCTGATCGCCCATCACGCGGACGGAATCGGCTTTCACCGCCGTCTTCACGCCCGTTTCCGCCAGCTTCTGCAGAATCGCGGTAAGGTGCGCGGGCTCGCAGCCGGCGACGTTGAGGTCCCCGCCCGTCAGCGCTCCAGCGATGATGAAAGTTCCAGCTTCGATGCGATCGGGAATGATGCGATGCCGGGCCCCGTGGAGTTTCTCCACTCCCTTCACGCGAATCGTGGACGTGCCCGCGCCGTGAATCTTTGCTCCCATGGCATTGAGCAGCGCGGCAAGGTCGGCGACCTCCGGTTCCCGCGCACAGTTCTGCATCACCGTCTCGCCCTCGGCTAGCGTGGCGGCCATCAGCAGATCCTCGGTGCCGGTGACGGTGATCTTGTCAAAAACAACTTCAGCGCCGTGCAGTCGGTTGCCTTTTAGGGGATCAGTAACCGCCTCAACGTACCCGTGCTCTTGCGTGATTTTTGCGCCCAGACGTTCCAGCCCCTTGATATGCAGATCGATTGGCCGAGCGCCAATGGCACATCCCCCGGGCAGCGAGACGCGGGCATGTCCGCAGCGGGCCAAGAGCGGTCCGAGGACCAGCGTCGAGGCGCGCATGGTCTTGACCAGCTCATAAGAAGCTTCTGGAGCGGCCAGCGTGCGCGCGCAAATCGTCGTGCGATGATGGGCGCGTCCGTAGCCAAGCTCGACTTCGGCTCCCATGGCGGCCAGCAGCTTGCGCGTGGTCTCGATATCGCGCACCTGCGGAATGTTTTCCAGAATCACCGGCTCTTCAGTAAGTAAAGCTGCCGCCATACAAGGCAGCGCGGCATTCTTAGCGCCACTGATCCGTACCGTGCCGAGCAGAGGATTACCACCGCGGATTACGAGCTTATCCATAAAGTACTTGGTCGAAAATCAAAGTTCGCTTTTATTCTAACCGTGGGACAGCCGCTGCAAGAAATCCGAACGGAACTCAGCCCGTTCGCTTTCGCCTGTGAATCTCAGTGTCCCCTGTGGTTAAGGCTTTTCACCGTCGCCATTGAAACGGCGGGCTCGTTTCACCAGCGCCATAGCTCGGCGCACTTGCCCCTTGGATTTGTCGAGCGCCGCCACAGCCTGAGCCCGTCCCACGCCAGCCTTAGCCATGACCAGCGCCACGGGAACGCGACCTCCGGCAGCAGCGAGCAGTTTGCGCGCTGCACGCCGGTTGAGCCCAGCGGCTTTTTCCAGAATGCCCACGCCGCGTTCCGCCAACTTCGCATTCTTCGGGTGAACGTTGACCATCAGGTTGCCGTAGACATAGCCGAGGCGAGTCATCGCTCCGGTAGAGAGCATGTTCAGAATCATTTTCTGCGCCGTGCCGGCTTTCATGCGGGTAGAGCCAGCGACTACCTCCGCCCCAACGTCCGCGACGATGGCCAAGTGCGCGGCGTTGCCGAGTGGCGACTTCGGGTTGCAGACGACCGCAACCGTTCGAGCGCCGCGAGCCCGCGCATATCGGGTAGCGGCGATCGTAAACGGAGTACGTCCACTGGCCGCGATGCCCACGACCACATCTTTTTTCGTGGGCCTCCTCTTGGCGATGGCTTGGCGCCCCAGTTCGCGAGAGTCTTCGTCGGCTTCCACCGCCGCTCCCAGCGCCTTCGATCCGCCGGCAATGACGAATTGGACCAAGCGCGGGTCGACATCAAACGTAGGAGGACATTCGACGGCGTCAAGCGCGGCGATGCGTCCGCTGGTGCCGGTGCCAACGTAGATGAGCCGCCCGCCCTCGGAGAGCGCCGCGGCGATCCAATCGATCGCCTGCGCAACTTGCGGGAGAGCGCGCTTCACCGCGCTCGCAACCTTGACGTCTTCAGAATTAATAATGCGGGCGATTTCGAGCGCGCCCTTGCTGTCGAGATCGGCGGAAGCGGAATTCGTTTTCTCGGTGCCCAGGCGGCGGAGTTCCGTGGAGGTTGCTTTGCGCTTCAAGCTGTCTTCCCCAAGGCCTCAACCACCGCGTCGTGAATCGCCGGACGCACCCGCTTAATTTCCTGGTTCGCGCAGTCAGGCCAGGTGCGGTTGGTGAGCAAAGTCACCGATAGTCGGCGCTCCGGGTCGATCCACAGAGACGTCCCCGTATAACCGAGATGTCCAAAAGAACGCGCAGAAAGATATTTCCCGGATTGCGAGGGCGCCGAGGGAGTGTCCCAGCCAAGCGCCTGGGAAGTGCCTTCAGGCACGGCTTCTCGCCGCGAAAAAAGTCCAACCGTTTCCGGCCGCAGGATCGGATGTCCGCCGTTGAGCATGGCGTGGGCAAAAATGGCGAGATCCTCAGCGGTCGAAAAAAGCCCGGCGTGTCCGGCAACGCCGCCGAGAATGCTCGCGTTCTCGTCCTGCACCTCGCCCTGAATGATGCGGTGTCGAAAGCTGCGATCGTCCGCGGTGGGCACGGTAGCATCCTTCAAACCGTGAGCGGGTTTGAAGGTCGTATGCGTCATGCCCAGCGGACCGAAGATTTCACGCTGACAAAACAAGTCGAGCGATTCATCGGCCAGCCGCTCAAGGGCGACGCAGAGAATAATAAAGCCAATGTCGCTATACTCGGCGCGGGTGCCGGGCGAGGCGGTGAGCGGCGTGCTGAAAGCCGCTTGCAGCAGGCCTTCGCGAGTTGAAGCACGCAGAAAAAGTTTCTCGTAAGCGGGCAGTCCCGAGCTGTGCGCCAGCAGCATGCGCACAGTGACTTCGCGCCGGCGGCCGTTATTATCGGCGAATTCGGGGACGATCGCGGTGACCGGCGCTTCGAGGTCCAGCAACCCGCGCTCATAAAGAATCATGGCCATGGCGGTGGTAGCGACGACCTTCGTGAGCGAAGCGAGATCGAAGAGGCTCGCGGTCGTGACCTCGGGCGACGCTGGATCATAAGTAAACCGCCCAAGCGCTTTGTGCGCGACAAGCTCTCCGCGGAAAGTAACCGCGAGCGAGCAGGCAGGAAAAGCGCGCCCGGCGATGGCCTTTTCCAGAATGTCGAAGGCGCTGCGAAAGCGCCCATCCTGTGCGGAACAATTGCGCACCAGGAAGGAAAAACCTGCTTCTCGATTTGGCAGCGTCAAGTTCAAGGCATTTTGAGAACTGATGGGGTTATAGCAAACGCGCGAAGCCGAGGCAATCCGGGAGTTACTTTGAGGGCATCGTTGGTACTCTTCAGTCTTGAGCCGCATCTCCGGCGTCATGTACAGTCACAGCAGACGTGAGACACTTACCGATACTGCTGCTCGCCGCTCTGCTGTTGTCCGCTGCTGCGTTCTCCCAGACTCCGCTTGCTTCCCGCCTCGCCGTTCTCGATCCCACAGTCAACGAAGCCATCGCCCAGCAACAGATTCCAGGAGCGGTGCTGATCATCGGCCACGACGGCCAGGTGGTATATCGCAAGGCCTACGGCAGCCGCGCGCTCGAACCACGCCGGGAGTCGATGACGGTTGACACAGTGTTCGATTGCGCGTCGCTAACCAAGGTCATTGTAACCACGACGGCGATCATGCAACTGTGGGAGCAGGGCAAGTTTCGCATGAGCGACCCGGTCGCGAAGTATCTTCCCGAATTTGCGCAAAACGGCAAGCAGGATATTACGATCCGCCAGTTGCTGATCCACTACTCCGGCCTCGCTCCCGATCTGGATTTGACGAAGCCGTGGGAAGGCAAGGAGACGGCCTATCGCATGGCGTTTGAGGCGGCTCCAGAGCGCTCTCCGGGCGCGGCCTTTGTTTATAGCGATATCAACTTCGTCGTGCTGGGAGCACTGGTGGAGCGGCTTTCAGGCGAATCGCTAGACGAGTATGCTGCGAAACATATCTTCGATCCGCTCGGCATGAAAGAGACGCGGTTCGTTCCTCCGCATTCCTGGGAGCAACGCATTGCTCCCACCGAAGAAGATGAGAATCATCATCTGCTGCGCGGCGTGGTGCATGATCCAACCGCACGCCACATGGGCGGAGTGGCCGGCAATGCGGGAGTATTTTCCACTGCGGACGATCTGGCGATTTTCGCGCAGGCGTTGCTCGATGGCGGCCGCAACATACTGACCCCTGCGACGGTCGCGAAGATGACCGCCCCGCAGCAGCCCGTGAATGGAACGGCCGTGCGAGGATTTGGCTGGGACATCGATTCTCCTTTATCGACCAACCGCGGGGAGTTATTGCCAGTCGGCAGTTACGGGCATACAGGATTCACGGGAACGTCGCTGTGGATTGATCCCACAACCCAGACCTATATCGTGTTGCTGACCAACGCCGTGCACATGAACGTAGTGCCCCCAAAAGAAAAAGGAAGCGCAGTTGCGCTGAGAACGAAGGTAGCGACCGCGGTAGCCGCAGTGCTGGCGCTCGACCCCGCTCAGGCGGAAAAGATGCGGATAGCAACCCTCACCGGCTACAACGAAATGCAAAGCGCCGCGCGCAAGCTGGCCGTGCGGAACGGAACCGTGAAGACGGGAATCGACGTCCTCGAAGAAACGAAGTTCGCGGCGCTGCATCCGTTGCGAGGCGGCGCTCCGCGAAGCCTCGGACTGCTGACGAATCAGACCGGCGTCGACGCCGAAGGCCGCCGGACGATTGACGTGCTGGCCAGCGTTCCGGGAATTTCTCTCGATGCAATTTTCAGTCCCGAACATGGAGTGACCGGAACCCTCGACACCACCGACGTCAAGAATACGAAGGATGCGACGACCGGAATCGAGGTCTACAGCGTATACGGTGCAAGCGACGTGGCCCGGCGTCCGCCGATGGATGTTTTGAAACGGCTGGATGCAGTTGTGATCGATCTGGCCGACGCGGGCGTCCGCTTTTACACCTACGAAGCCACCACGGGATATTTCCTCGAAGCAGCCGCGAAAGCAGGCGTTGAAATCGTCATCCTGGATCGGCCGAATCCGATCACGGGATCGTTTGTGCAGGGCCCGGTTTCCGATGCCGGTCAGGAAAAATTCACAAATTATTTCCCCGTTCCCGTGCGTCACGGGATGACTTTGGGTGAGCTGGCAAAAATGTTTAACGCCGAGCGCCACATCGGGGCGAAGCTTGAGGTCGTTCCGATGGACGGTTGGCAACCGGGCGACTGGTTCGACTCGACGGGACTGCCATGGGTGAATCCGTCGCCTAATTTGCGAAGTCTGACTGAGGCGACCCTTTATCCGGGAGTGGCCATGATCGAAGGCGCAAATATCTCGGTAGGCCGAGGCACCGACACGCCCTTCGAAGTGGTCGGCGCGCCCTGGATTAAAAGCAGGGAACTGGCGGCATATTTGAACGCGCGCGCTATCCAAGGCGTGCGTTTCATCCCAATAGTGTTTACTCCTTCGTCGAGCAATTTTGCCGGTGAAACCTGCCAGGGCGTGAATCTGATCGTTCTGGATCGGAATACTCTGGATTCGCCGGAGTTGGGAATCGAGCTGGCGTCGGCCTTGTACAAGCTGTATGCAAATGACTTCAAGCTCGAAAAGATGGCGGACCTGCTGGTAAATCAGGCGGTATTCGAAGCGCTCGCCGCGGGAGAAGATCCGCGCCGTATTGCCGAGGATTGGCAGGAGCCGCTGCAGACATTTGTGCGCCTGCGCGAGAAGTACTTGTTGTACAAATAGCGGGCGCGCCCCTTAGTACACATTCGTGCACGTCGCAACGAACAGCTCGTAACCCATGTTCCCGCGATGGCTTCTCAGCTACAATGCGAAGTACGCAGGTTGACTATGTCCGACAATGTAGTTCGCATCCCAAGTTCGTTTTACCGTTGCGCCGGGCCCAATTGCGGCATCCTGAAAGGGGTGAGCGACCGCTGGTGGATTATGTGGAGCTCGTTCGACGACTACGATGTGCCGGTCATGCACCTGGCGCCGTGGGACGAGAAGCTGGCCGTGCAGGAAGGCGCGTTGCATGTTTGCGGCGAGGGCTGCGCGCAGAAACTCCAGTCCCAGTTCATGGGTAACGTGATCGAGAACCGGGCGCGGAGAAATAGTGGTTAGAGCGCGCCATTCTCAAAAGGTAGGTCTTTCGATGAAGATACTGACTGCTTCGTTTTGCTTTCTGCTGCTCATCGGAATCGCGACGGCGCAATCATCCGTCGCTCCGAATCCTTCCGCGCCATCGGTTGAGCCAGGCAAAGCGATGCTGACCATCCCCGCCGGCACCTCGATTCCGCTGTCGCTGAAGCAGGCGATTTCGACAAAGACAGCCAAGGACGGAGATCCCGTATACGCCGAGACCGCCTTTCCCTTCGTGGTGAACGAACGAGTCGTGATTCCGGCGGGAACCTATATCCAGGGCAAAGTCGAGCGCGTACAGCGCGGTGGACACGTCAAGGGACGCGCCGAGGTCCTGATTCATTTCACCTCGATGATCTACCCTAACGGCTACACCGTGATGCTAGGCGGGTCGATTGAGAACACTCCCGGTGCCGAGAAAACGACGATGAAAGATTCCGAAGGAACCATTCGTCAGGATAGCGACACCGGCAAGAAAGTCGAGACCGCTGCCGGCACGGCCGCTACGGGAGCGACCATTGGCGGCGTTACCAGCGGTCTCAAGGGAGTCGGCATTGGAGCGGCGGCGGGAGGAGCCGTTGGCCTGGCGATTGGAATGCTCTCGCGTGGCGCCGACGTGAGGCTGGAAGTAGGGTCGTCGATCCAAATGGAGATTCAGCGCGAAGTAACCGTAGACGCAGCCCGGATCTCCTCGAGAAGCGAAGTCGTCCGCAACCAGTAGTTTCAGATTCTAGGGGAGGGAAGGGCGGCAACGCCCCGCTCTCCACACCTTCTACTTCAACGCAAACATAGCGTTCACATGCGCCGTGACCGTCACATTCTGTGGCGAGAACTCGTCGGTCGGGGCTGGAGCTGCCATCGGCGCCATGGATTTGCGCACCATGGGTGCGCGCACGCGAATATTCTCGAACGTATCGACGGAAGCGTAGGAGAGTTCCCCGAGCGTGCGTCCGCTGGCGTTGGCCAGAGCCTGAGCCGAAGCTCGCGCGCGCCGGTAGGCGTCGGCTACGGCCTTGCTCTTGGCTTCTTCCGTCGAGTCCAGTGTGTAGCTGAGCGACTGGCTATCCGCGACGCTGACATCGGCAAGCTGCGCCGTTACCGGCCCAATTTTAGAAAAATCCTTCAGCTTTAGATTGACACTGGTCGTGACCTGATAGCCGATAACTTTGTGTTTCGGATTTTTCCAGTCGTACTGAGGATTCACCGAGAAAAAGCCTATTTCCGCCGCCTTCGGATCGATGCCGTTAGCGCGCAGAACCTGGCGCGTGGCCTCGGCCTGTTTACTCGCCTCGTCGTAGGCATCCTTCGCGTTGTCAGCTTGGGCCGCAATGTTGAATTGGATCAGCGCAGTGTCGGGCGCGGTTTCAAATTTGCCGTCGGCGCCGACGTAAATAGTATTGGGCAGAGCGTTGACCGTTGGAGTCTGCGCGATCGAGAGCGCGCTCAGAACCAGAACAACACAAACAGTGACGACCGTGGTTTTCATCGCATCTCTCCGGGCCGATAGGGTCAAAGTCTTCGGGCTCCATCCCGAGCCTCGAATCTCGCACTTGTGAATACACGGATCGAATCCAAGACCGCCCCTTATGCGCCCCTGAGGTTAGAACGCGACGACCTTCGCGAGTTGCAATGTAAATTAGTGGCTGGGCGTGAAACGCGGCAAGGTTGAACACTCGTCGCAGTGTCCCTGGTTATAGCTTCGGAAAAGACTTATTCGCCTTGTCGATGTCATCGCGCAAGTCTTCCCAGATGTTATCGGGCATCTCCAGGAATACTTTGACGATTTCGGGATCGAACTGCCGGCCAGACCAAAGCTGTATTTCCGCGCGAACCGCCTCCATGCTCTGGGCCTTACGGTAGACGCGATCCGTTCTCATGGCATCGAGCGTATCGGCAATCGCAAAAATTCGCGCGCCCAGCGGAATCTCTTTTCCTTTCAAGCCACGGGGGTAGCCGGTCCCATCGTAGCGCTCTTGGTGGCAGTAAATAATTTCGGAAGCCTCAGCGAGAAACGGAATCCGGGAGATGATCTTGTAGCCGTAATAGCAATGCTCCTTCATGGTGTCCATTTCCTCGGACGTGAGTTTGCCGGGCTTGAAGAGGATATCGTCGCGAATGGCGATTTTTCCGAAGTCGTGCAGAAAAGCCCCCCGGGCAATCACTTTGATCTCTTCTTTGGACAAGCCCATTTTCTTGGCGATCGCGATGGTGAATGCGGTCACACGGCGGGAATGGAACTCGGTCTCGTTGTCCTTGAGATCGAGCGCATCGCCCAACGCTGCTAACGTAATGTCGTAGGATTCTTCCAACCTCGAAATCGCCGAATTCAATTGCTGCGTGCGCTCCGTCACCAGCCCTTCGAGGTTCGTGCGATAGGCATCGTTTTCGCGTTTCAGGCGGCGATTCTCCAGCGCACGCCGCACCGTGGCCAGCAGTTGCTCGCGCTCGAAGGGCTTGGGCAGGTAATCGTAGGCCCCGTTTCGAATCGCCTGCAGCGCGACCGAGATGTCGTGGACCGTCGTGACCATAACGACCGGCACGTCAGGATAACGCTCCTTGATCCGCTCCAAAAGGGCGATCCCATCCATCTCCGCCATCATCAGGTCCGAGAGCACCAGGTCGAATTCTTCACCCGATTCCAGAATCGCAAGCGCTTCAATCCCGTTCGCCGCCTGCCGCGTGTGAAAATGCGCTCCGCCCAGCATCGAGCAGACAATCTCTCGGATCGTCTCCTCGTCGTCCACCACCAATATGCGATCGTTAGGCATGGTTCTAGGTAAATGTATCGCTCATTTTAGGCCGCAACTTCACATTCCGAAAGTAACCAATGGGAGACGGAAATCCGCCATCGAGAGACGGTCCGCGTGATATTTAAAAGGTTGGGTGTTCGTGCGCCTCTTTATGGGTTTTGCCTGGCTATTTGGGAATTCGGTTGGCTTGTCGACTGCGCCCGCGTTGACCAGTCTCTGGTCCGGTCCCGGGCTGACTCTCCCGTGGGGTCTCCCGTGGATGACCGCCCGCGAAACGGCCGCCCTCATCGCGGTTGTGGTGAGTCTGCTTTTTTTCCGCGCGTTTCGCGAACGCTGTCTGCTGGTGTGGGGAGCGGGCTGGCTTGCCTACGGAGCGTTTCTCTGGCTGACCCGCGCCGGTGAGTTGCACGCCGCGCCAAAATCGGTAACCGCATTCGCGCAAGCCGGCTTTGTGCTCGCGATGGCGTTGTTCGCGGCCGCGGCGCTGCTCTCCGCGCAAGCGCGACGCGCCTTGACCGTGTGGATCGCCCTTTCCTGGGTGCTGATGGTTTTCGCCGCCATGCGCCCCCTTTATTTTCCCGATGCGCTCTTCTCGGTGGATTCGAAGACCCTCACCCTGGGGTTGGATGTCGCTTGCCGGCTTCTTGCTGCCTGGGCTCTCGTCGAATTCCTGCGCTACCGCTTCGGGCGCATTGGAATAGGCTCATGCCTGTTCGGCGTCGGCCTCCTGACCCTGAATCTGAATTGGCCAAAATACACCAGTCATATCCCGGGTGAAGGTTATCTGCTGGCGGAAGTGTTGTTCAGCTCCAGCCTCTTGCTGATCGTGCTCGACGATTCGCGCCTGCGCACCCGCAGGCTCGCGGTGTTAAACGAATTGACCGTGACCATTGCGCGCAGCCAGAATCCTGCCCCCATGATGCAGACTGCTCTGGAGAAACTGAAAGCAATCGCCGGGGCCAAGGCATCGTGGCTCCACGTGATGGAAGGCAGCCGTTTGGTGCCGACGCAGCACACCGGTATGTCGGGAGATTTTCTGCGCGCCATCGCTCAGGCTGAAACCGATGAGACCGAGGCCCGCGTCCTCGAGGAAAACCGCGCGGCTGTACGCAAACTCTCCGAGATGCCCGCTTCAGGTCAGGAGCAACTGAGGAAATTCGGCATTCATCACGTGGTGCTGCTGCCGCTGCTCGGCAAAAAGTCTGTGATCGGGATGCTCTCGCTCGGCTACGCGGGCAGCCGCCGCCATACGCAGGAAGAACTCGAATTTCTGGAGACGGCGGCGCAGGCGCTGGGCATTGCAGTGGAGAATCTGCGTTTGCTCGAGCAGGTGCTGCGCTCACAGCGCCAGTGGATGAACACCTTCGATTCCATCCAGGATCTGATTCTGGCGCATGACGCCGACTTCCGCATCCTCAAGACCAATCAAACCCTGCTGCAGCGCCTGGAAAAAGCTCCGGCCGATGTCTTGGGCCATCTCTGCAAAGAAGTCCTGCCGCAAAGCCACATTTGGAGCGGATGCCCGTACTGCGAACGCGGCTCCGGGCTCACCGAAGGCACGGATCTGTGCTTCGGCGGCCAGTCGGTGGTCTCGACTTCCTCCTATGCCGAGCAGGGAGGCCAGCAGAAAGGCGTCATCCATGTGGTGCACGACACCACCGAACGTCAGGTGGCGGAAGAAAAATACCGCATGTTATTTGAGCAGGCGCAGGAAGGCGTGTTCGTAGCCACGCCGGAAGGCAATCTGCTCGACTGCAACGATGCCTTTGTTACCATGCTCGGGTACAGCAGCCGCGACGAATTGATGGCGCTCGACGTCGGCAGCGTGTTCAATGCCGTTCCCGAGGAGCGAGAGGCTTTCCGGCGCGAAATCGAGGCGCACAACTACGTGCGCAACTTTGAGATCACCGTGCGCCGTAAAGACGGCACTTTGCTGGTGGTGGCGCAAAGCTGCTTTGCCACGCGCGATTCCAGCGGCAACATTGAGCGCTACCAGGGCTTCGTTCTCGATATCACCGAGAAAAAACGTTCGGAAGACGAGATGCGGCGCCGCAATCGCGAGTTGAACGCGCTCAACGCCCTGGCCGTCATCGCCACTCAGTCGTTCGATCTGGACGAAATTCTGAACCTGACCCTGCGCCAGGTCATTTCACTATTTGGAGCGGAGACCGGCTCGGTCTATCTGGCCGCCGAACCGGCCGACACCTTCCGCCGCCGCGCCGGTTGGGGCCCGCGCAGCGAAGCGCGCGTGCGCATGTCCGAAGTTGTCTTCCCCGACGGTCTCGGCGACCTGGTGGTGCGTTCGCGAGCGGAAGTAGTGACGCAGGATTTTCTCCCGCACCTGCCCCCTGCGGTGGTCGAGTTTGTCTGTGCCGACCGCTTGCCCTACTGGATCTGGGTGGTGCTCTGGAGCAAGGAAAAGCCCATCGGCATCATGGGAATCGCCAGCAAGGAAGACCGCCACTATTCCAGCAACGACGAGAATCTGCTGGTCGCCATCAGCCGGCAACTGGCCACCACCATTGAAAAAGTTCAGCTCTACGAAGAGACTTGCCGCGCTTACGAAGACTTGCGCCGAACCCAGGAACAATTGCTGCAAAGCGAGAAGATGTCGGCCGTCGGCCAACTGATTGCCGGCGTGGCGCACGAGTTGAATAATCCGCTCACGGCCATCCTCGGTTACGCGCAATTGCTCGAGAGCGCCGGTCTCGATCACCGCTCCGCCGACTACGTGCATAAGCTCTTCAAGCAAGCCCAGCGGACGCACCGCGTAGTGCAGAACCTGCTTTCCTTCGCGCGCCAGCGCAAGCCGCAAAAGCAGGAAGTCGATTTGCGCAAAGTGCTGGAAGAGTCGCTCATGCTCCGCGAGTACGATTTGAAGGTCAACAATGTCACGGTGGACCGCGAGATTCCCGAAGATGTTCCATCCGTCGTCGGCGATCCCCACCAGTTGGAGCAGGTCTTCCTCAACATCATCAACAACGCGCTCGATGCCATGGTGGAGAACGCTGGCAGCGGCAAGTTGAAGGTGCGTGTGTTCAAAAGGGACGCTCACGTATGCGCGGAATTTGACGACAGTGGCCCCGGAATCAAGGACCCAAGCCGGATTTTCGATCCCTTCTATACCACCAAGTCGGTGGGTAAGGGAACTGGTCTAGGCTTGAGCATCTGCTACGGCATTGTCAAGGAACATGGCGGCGAAATCGTGGCGCGCAACCGCGATGAAGGCGGAGCGACGATTACCGTCCGTTTGCTGGCCAGCGAAAAACCCGCGCAGCCCGAGGCCGCAGCGCCGCCGCGGCGAGAGTCGGTGCTGGCGGGCCGCGTGCTCCTCGTCGAAGACGAAGAAGCGGTGATGGAATTTGAGCGTGACGTGCTGGTCGGCGCCGGCGCCGAAGTTGCCACCTCCATGAGCGTTGAGGACGCGCAGCAGCACTTGCGCAAAGGTTCTTTCGATGTGGTCGTGATGAACGGCCGCATGCCCGGCGGATGCAGCGCGCGTGAAATGCATGACTGGATCGCCACTAACTGTCCCGGTCTCGAGAAAGGTCTGCTGCTGATGTTTTCCACCGTGACCGACGCCGAGACCAGATCTTTCCTGCACGAGCACGGCGTGCCATCGCTGGCGAAACCGTTTGAAGTGGCCGACTTGATTTCACAAGTGCGCTCCCTGAGCCAGAGAGACCGGAAACCCGCAGTAAAAACATCGACGAGGGAGACGGCAGAAGAGAACAATCCCGAAGAGAAAGCCCAAACCGCAGGCGCAGGGACCTAGCCGAATAAAATAGTGGAGCGACGGGCGTCCTCGCCCGTCCACCTCGGAAGTTGCAGCTTTCTAAATCCGGCTTTTCAATCCCCGAGTCATTTCCGCAATCAGCTTTTCGTTGCGCCGATACCAGCGCCAATGGCCTTCCCGACGGGCTTCCACCAGCCCAGCCTTTTCCAGAATACGCATATGATGCGAAATCGTAGGCTGTGCCAGCTTCACGCGCTGCTCGATATCGCCCGCACAAAGCCCGGTTTCCTTGTCAATCGAGCATCCGCCTTTTTCCTTAAGCGCCAGCAGAATCCGGCGTCGAGTAGGGTCGGCAATAGCATGCAGAAAGCGATCAAGATTGGGAGCGGCGTGAACCATGATGAGGAGAGTACCAGAAAGTAAGCTACGACCCTGCGAGCCGATCGGTTTGCGCGTAGCTCGCGGCTCGCAGCTCGTAGCTCATTTTTTCACAATCGGATTGTATCCATCGCTGACCAGCCGGGCGCGCATTGCCTCCGCGTCTTTCATTTCGGCATACGGTCCAACCTGAACGTGATAGAACTTGTCGGTCGAAGGATTGTTCGCGCTAAAGGCCGGATACTGTTTCTTCTTCAGAGCTTCGACGAGCGCGGCCGCGTCTTCCTGCCGGCTAACTGCGGCGACCTGCACGTAGTAGCCGCCGCTAGCGGGCGCGCCAACCGCGGCGGTATTCCCCGGTGTTTCCGCCGACGAGCCGCCTGTGCTCGGCGTAGTTGGCGCTGTTGCCACAGAAGTAGCGGCAGCAGGGGCCGCGCCCGTCGCAGTCGAAGAAGTTGGACTCGCCGCCGGCGTTACCCCCGCGTCGGCTGTCTTCTCGCCGACCGCTTTATAAAAGCTGAAGTCGCTCGAGTTAGCCGCCGGCGCAGCATCCGCTTTAGCCGGCGATGGCCGAACCACGGTTGCCGGAGCTCCAGCGGAAGTGCCCGGCCAGTTGGCCGCGGAAACAAGAGTAGTTTTTCTGCCCAGCGAAAAGCCGATGGCAAAGAAGAAAGCGCAGACCAGCACAAATGCGAAAAAGATAACCAGCATGCGGCCCGTGCCAAGCGTGATCTCGGTATCGTGCTGCGCCGTGGACATGGAAATTAAGTTGACCCTCTAGCCCTTTGCCGGCGCAACCGGAGCCTTCCCGCCCGCCAGCAAATTCTGCAACCCGGAATAGAAATCAATCGGCACCGGAAACACAACCGTAGTATTTTTCTCGACCCCGATCTCCGTCAGCGTCTGCAAATACCGTAACTGAATGCTAGCCGGCTCGGAAGATAACAAATGTGCAGCGTCCACCAGTCGCTGCGCCGCCGAGAACTCGCCTTCCGCGTGAATGATCTTCGACCGCTTCTCGCGTTCCGCTTCCGCCTGTTTAGCCATGGCGCGCAGCATCGACTCAGGCATATCCACTTGCTTGACTTCCACGTTTGCGACCTTCACGCCCCAGGGAGCGGTGTGGGTGTCGAGGATGCTCTGCAGCCGCAAATTAATCTTGTCGCGATGCGCCAGCAACTCGTCGAGTTCCTGCTCGCCCAGCACCGAGCGCAAAGTAGTCTGCGCAAACTGCGAAGTCTGGTAAGCGTAATTTGAAACCTCGACGACCGCTTTATTGGGATCGATGACGCGCAGAAAAATCACCGCATTCACTTTGAGCGTGACGTTGTCGCGGGTAATGATGTCCTGCGGAGGAACCTCCAGCGCTTCCTGCCGCAGCGAAATCCGCACCATGCGGTCAACCGGAGCGAACACCAGAATCACCCCCGGCCCCTTGGCCGCAATCAGCCGTCCCAGCCGGAAGATAACGCCGCGCTCATATTCGGCCAGGATCTTGATGGAACTGAGCACGTAGATGATGACGATAACGACAGCAACGGTAACCACCGGAAATCCGAGATCCATAAGAACCTCCATGCATTCGCAATTAAGCTATGAGCGGATTGTAGCGCACGCGAGCGGTTATAGGCGGTGGCGTAGTTGTTGAGGAGGATGCGGGCGCCCAGCATAAAATGCCATCCTGAAATGTCATCCTGAGCGAAGTAGCCGCTTCGGGAAGCGAAGCAGCTACGGAGTCGAAGGACCCCTACGCCCTCTACACTCCTAGCGAAGTGTCAAGGCGTTCTCCCCAAGACCCGGGTAGGGCGGACACTCCTGTCCGCTGTCCTGCCGTTGCGCGCTGGAGGAAGAAGGGACTGCTGTGAACGATTCGGCGGCGGGTGCCGTCGGGAAATCCCACGCGGGAAACGACCGTGGAGTCCCGCCCTTCGCTTCGTAGAATTCGGAAATTGGGGGGGGTACCCCCCCCTCCCCCCTAAAATGAGTCAAGTTGATGATAGCAAGGTAGTTAGAGGTAAAGCATTAAAAATAATGGATTTAACGCCAAATTTTTCTCTTTGGCGTGCACTTGCGGGGGTGCTGACTGGGGTATTTGTCGGACATTTGTTGTCATTTATTGTCAAAGAGCGCGTCAAGAGCTTGCGGCCGGAAATGCGCGCGTCTTTGGAGACTGGCGCAGTTCGAGGCATCTTCGCACCGATTGGGGAGCAAGTCTGTGATGGCTCGTACATGGCGTTTGTGATGAATAAGGTCAACGGCCCCGGCCAAGCGACGCTTGGACGGGGCACCCTGCCCAGCGTCCGGCTAGGAACTTCATCGGATTGCCCCTTGTCAATCTTCGTGGTGTGGCATGAGAATTTCTGGGACTACGATCTCTCCAAACTTGTCTTCATAGTTCTTGATTGTGTTGGAGATAATTCCTTGGAATATTTTCGCCTCTACGGGAGTCATGGTAACTCTGGTTTTAGTTTGGACAACCCATTTATCTCCGTCCGCTCCCATAACCTCGCCTAGTGTGAGAGCTACATCTAGTGGTGAGAAGGCCGACTGAATGAAATTGACATAGATCAGCTTGAAATCCGGTGCCGGTTGGAAAACCGCTTCTATCTGCGAAACGGTGCCATGGGAAACGGTGTCGGTTGTATTAGCAGTGCTCGCCTTCTTCTTAGGGGACATTGATATAGCCCTTTCGTTCTTGGATGGCTGCAATTACGTATGGTTCGGGTACGGCATCAGGGAGGGATGGCGTTAGACCGAAGATGCTCTGCTGCTGGTGGGTTGGCATTTCATTAGGGATGGCATTGCGACCGCCGTTCGTTATCGTGGGTGTTGCGGTACGGCGAGCAGTAGCGGTGCTGGCAGGAGCACGCCCAGATCTACTCAAGGAAGCTGGCGAGCGGTGCGAAGCGTGCTTCCCGCGAATTTCGATCTTAAGGTCCAAAGCCCTCAAAACAGAATAAAGCGACCCTAGCGTGGGGTTGCCGGTGACAGATGTGAGTTTATAGAGGCTTTCTCTAGTAACGCCAGCTTTCCTGGCAGTTTTTGCCATCTGCTGAGCTTGAGCTACATCCCTCAAGGCTTCAAGGAACATTTCGGGGGAGTCTTCTAGAGCACTGGTGAGGTAGCTTGCTGCTCTACTAGCATCCGAAAGCGTTTCAATCAGCCAAGACTGATGATCTCGTGTTCTCTTAGGCATTGTTGTATTCCTTCCAGAGAACTTTGGCCTTCGCAATGTCTTTCGTTTGTGTCCTCTTTGTTCCTCCGGTCAGAAGCACAACAGTATCCGCGTCTTGACCGAAATAAACTCTGTAGCCCGGCCCAAAATCTATCACCAGTTCGGAAACTCCATCACCGACTCCGTGAGCGTCGCCGAAGTTACCATTCCCGACACGCTTGAGGCGGATGTTGACAATATCGAAAATCTTGCCGTTGATCTCTTCCATCCAGTCTGCGAAGGGGTCGCCGTCATTCTCGGTGATGTAGTGAACTACCTTTTTCGGTCTCGCTTCCACATCGCTGCGGGCACAGTCCTGCGTGTGTATTAAAGTTCACACTTTCAAGCTTAGCACCGCCTCCGTGTTGCTTCAAGAGAAACCCTACGCTGACGTAACTATGGTATAAAGGCAACAGTTGGCGGAAGCGGAGGGAGTTGAACCCTCAAATCCCACCACAGGACAGTGGATTTTAAGTCCACAGGGCTTAGCCGATGCCCAACGCTTCCGCCAGTGT
>JBAWFQ010000212.1:0-6901 GCA_049592035.1 Terriglobales bacterium | reverse complement strand
CGCCCGCACTGGACGGCGATCACCAACGATATAGGCTCAGCCTCCACGACTTCATCCAAATGAACCGCCTGCTCGACTCCATCATCCTCAATGATGAAATCTTCCGCGTGCAGCCCATACACCGCCTTGCCGGCCGCGTCCCGCACCAGCGTAGGCACCGGCACCAGGTTTGTTTGGGATCTGAAACTCGGCTCCGATTGGCCCACAGCCAAACCAAACAGTAGCGCCAGCATCACGAGCCGTGAGCCGAATTTGAGCATAGGCCGATGACCGATATGACGATCCTGTATAGAATTAAGTTGTACACGGGGCAATCAACCATGCCAACACCAAACCAGCCAAAGCCCGACCAAGATCCAGCCCAGGCCGCCGAGCACGTAGCCAGCGCTCACAAAATTCTCAAGGAACTACAGCAGAAAGTCGGAAACCATCCCGAACTAGCCGAAGCCATAACCAAACTGGAGATGGCGCTGAGCACCCTGGCAGTAAAAACCGGCGGCCTGCTATAGCCACGAGCATAGCAACGGTCGCGTCGTCATCACTGAGAACTGAGAACCGGAAACTGAGAACTGTTGTCCCCGGCCTGCTACAATTTCTCGTCACCATTCTTGGCGCCTGCCTAGGAAGTTAGTTCCATGTCCAACTCAAATCCCACTCCCCGCACTCGCGTAGTGCGTGAACCGCAGCGCGGCGTGTACGACCGCGGCACCGTCAACCAGATCCTCGACGAAGCTCTCCTCTGCCACGTCGGCTTCGCAGTCGACGGACAACCCTACGTCATCCCCACCTCGTACGGACGCGACAAGGATGTTCTCTACATTCACGGCTCCGTCGCCAGCCGCATGCTGCGCCATCTCGACCAAGGCGCTCCCGTCTGCATCACGGTCACGCTGCTGGATGGATTAGTGCTAGCCCGCTCCGTTTTCAATCACTCGATGAACTACCGCTCGGTGGTGATTCTAGGCACGGCAACGTTGCTGGATGATCCCGCAGAGAAACTGGCAGCCCTCCGCGCGATCAGCGACCATATCTTGTCCCATCGCTGGGTCGACTCACGCCAGCCCAACGAAAAAGAGCTGAAGGTAACGTCCGTCCTACGCCTTCCCATCAATGAATTTTCCGCGAAGGTGAGAGTGGGCCCGCCGGTAGACGACGAAGAAGATTATGCATTCCCAACCTGGGCAGGAGTGATTCCGCTGGAGATAATTTCCGGCCAACCGATCCGCGACGAGCGCTGCCAACAAGAGCTGCCCAAGTATCTAAAGCATTATTCGCGCAAGAAATAATCGTAGAGCGAGCCCTACTGCCGCGCGATCAACTCGCGCAGAATCCCATTGCATTCCCGCCAGCAAGCCGTTTCGCTATGTGGACTATGTCGCCCATCTTCGATAAAACGCATCTCCGCCGCGGGCAGCAATCGTTGCACCCGTTTCATCTCTCCCGGTTCGGTTCGCGGATCATGCCTCCCGTGCATGAACGTCACCGGCACTTTCAGTTCGCCCAGCCGCCCGTCATACAAGTCCACACCGTGATCCTCGCCCGCACGCGCGCTCTGGGCCGCAAGTTTCAACCATACGCGGCAATTCCGCTGGATCACTTTCTTCCATCGCCTGGCCCCATGATCCGCCGCCAGCAAGCTTTGCGTTTTTTCGTTTACCTCTTCCGGATGGTTGGCAAAGCGCTGAAAGAAACTGCGCGAGCCCGGCTTGTCGCGATATAGATGAAACGCTTCCAGAATCAGCCGTTCGCACCGCTCCGGAGCCCGGAGGCCGATCATCGTCGCAATCACCGCTCCGTCGCTGTGTCCCCAAAAAATTGGGCGCTCAATCCCCAGCGCATCCAAGGCGAGCAAAGTCTCCTCGGCGGCGCGGCGATGGAAGTCGAGTGGCAGCTCTCCCAAAAATCGCGCCGAGCGCCCGTGCCCAGACCGATCCGGAATCAGAAACCGCGCGAGACCGCCCAGCGCCTCGATCTGCCGGTCGATTGGATAGACCCCATACCCCCACCCACCATGCAAGAACACCACCGGCCGTCCGTTGCCCACATCGCGGTAGTAAATAGAAACGGGCCGAACTCCAGCCGCGTGCGGCGAGCTTTTCAATTCCAAAAACGGCATCGGCTCCCAGATGATTTCAAAAATGCACACGTAGGGACGGCCGCCCTCGGCCGTCCAGCCGGACGAAGTCCGGCAGCCGCGGCCAAAACCATCCCGACCCTAGCTCAAGGTATCAGCAGCAACTTCCCCGTAGTCTTCCGCCCTTCGAGATCGCGATGCGCCTGCTGCGCCTCGGCCAGCGGATACACATGCTCAATCCGCAACTTGAGTTTGCCGTCGCGAATCATGCCGAACACCGCGCCCGCGCGCGCCTGCAACTCCTGAGCGGTGATGATGTAACTTCCCAGCGAAGGCCGCGTCAAAAAAATCGATCCCTTCTGCGTCAGCACCAGCGGATCCAGCGGCGCGACCGCCCCGCTCGACCCGCCATAAAGCACCATCATGCCGCGTGGCCGCAGCAGGTTCAAACCCTTGTCAAACGTAGTCTTACCCACCGAGTCATACACCACATCGACGCCTTTGCCGCCAGTGAGGCGTTTCGTCTCCGCCTCAAAATCAGCCTTTGTATAAAGGATGACCTCGTCCGCTCCCGCCGCCCGCGCCAGCTTGGCTTTCTCTTCAGTAGAAACTGTGGCAATCACGCGCGCCCCGATGTTGTGCGCCATCTGCACCAGCAGCAATCCAACTCCGCCGGCCGCAGCGTGAATCAGCGCCGTCTCGCCCTTTTTCAAAGGATAAGTGTCGTAAGCCAGGTAATGCGCCGTCATCCCCTGCAACATCGCAGCCGCAGCCTGGCGCTCGCTGACTCCCGCTGGAATCTTCACCAGTCGGTCGGCCGGCACCGCCGCGTACTCGGCATAGCTTCCCAGCGTCATGGTGTAAGCGACAGGATCACCGACCCTTACATCACGCACGTCCGATCCGAGCGCAGAAACCACACCCGCCGCTTCCTGTCCCAGCACCAGCGGCAGCGCCGCCTTGTACCGCCCCTCACGGTTATAGACATCAATAAAGTTGACGCCCGCCGCCGCGATCTTCACCACGGCTTCGTTCGATTTCGGCTGTGGAACCGGCAAGTCCACCAGTTCCATCACTTCCGGCCCGCCCGTTTGCTTGATTTGTATGGCTTTCATATTCGCTAGAGATGATCCATTCGCGGCGAAAGACTCGCCTCACCGAACGATTCTACGCGAGGTTCGCGCGGGATGCCCCGTCCTTGTGTCTGCGTTCTTCGCAGACACAGGGCAGGGACTTTGACCTCCTGTCCCCACCACGACTCCCATCCGTCCCGCTTGCGTGCGGTTCGCTCAACCTGAAATCAAACTCGGCCTTGTGCGAATCCGGGGTGAGCAGATCACCAACTCCGACCCCATCGTCCATTTGCCATAGCCCGCGCTGCCGGGGTAATATTCCCAGCCGGTCCCTAAAGTAACCGAAGGGTGGTGTCTTCTGTGGCGTTGACCCAACGAATTTTGCGATAGTACCATCTCATAATAGAGAACATTCGACTGCGCTCAGAGGCGGTTTCGTTAAGCTTTTGAAAATATGAGGCTTTCTTCTAACTCTTATCCAGCGATCTTCGTCTCCGCCGCCTTGGCCGCAACGTTGGCGGCGACGCTCGCTTGTCAGAGTGCCCAGAAAACTTCTTTTCTGCCTCCGGCCCAGGCCCAGGCGCCCGCGTTAGTCGCGGCCAGCAACACGCCCGATCCGCCCCAGCAAAAGCCGCTTGCAGCTCCTGCTAAGCCCCAATCGAAGCCAAGCGCTCCATCCGTCGATCCCGTAGCCGACCTGATCGCCGGCGTCGAAAAGGAATACCAGTCCGGTCAGGCCAACTATCAAGCCGGACACCTCGAAGCCGCCAAGCAGAATTTCGACTCCGCCTTCAACCAACTCCTGGGCAACGGATTCGATCTTCACTCCGACGACCGCCTCGAAGCCGAGCTCGACCGCATTCTCGATGGCATCAACGGCCTAGAATTAGCCGCCCTGCAACAGGGCGACGGCTTTGCCGAGCAAAAATCCGAACCCGCCCCGATCGACGAAGCTAACGAATTGACGCCCGCCGTCGACCAAGGCATCAAAGCCCAAGCCGAAGCCGAGATCAAATCCACCCGCTCCGACCTGCCGCTGATGATGACCGACCAGGTCGCCGGCTTCATCAACTACTTCTCCACCCGCGGACGCGGCACCGTCGAGCGCGCCCTAGCCCGCTCCGGACGCTACGAAGACATGATCCGCCGGACGCTGCAAGAAGAGGGTGTCCCGCAGGAACTGATCTACCTGGCCCAGGCCGAATCCGGATTCCACCCGCTAGCCGTCTCGCGAGCCGGAGCCCGCGGCATGTGGCAATTCATGGGAAGCCGCGCCAAAGGCTACGGGTTAGAACGCGACTGGTGGGTCGACGACCGCCAGGATCCCGAAAAAGCCACCCGCGCCGCCGCCCATCACCTGCACGACCTCTACAACCAGTTCGGAGACTGGTACCTGGCCATGGCCGCCTACAACTCCGGTCCCGGCACCGTTCAGAGCGCGGTCAAGCGCACCGGCTATGCCGATTTCTGGGAGCTCTACCGCCGCAACGTCCTGCCCAAGGAAACGCGCAACTACGTTCCCATCATTCTGGCCGTCACCATCATGGCCAAGAATCCCGCCCAGTATGGGTTGGATTCAGTAATAAAGGAAAAGCCGGTTCGCTACGACACGGTCCAGATCGACTATCCCATCGACCTTCGCCTGGCCGCCGAGTGCGTGGATGCGACCGCCTCCGACCTGCTCGACCTGAACCCCAGCCTGCTGCGCATGACCACTCCAAAATTTACGGAAAAAGGCTCGAAGTTCGAGCTTCACCTTCCCGCCGGAACTGCCGACAAGTTTCAGGCAGCGGTGGCTTCGATTCCTGCCGACAAGCGAGTCTGGTGGCGCTATCACAAGGTTCAGGCTGGAGAAACGCTGGCAGCGATCGCCCGCACTTATCACACGACTCCGCGGGCTATCTCCGAAGCTAATGATTTGAATGGAGATGGGCTGTCTCCTGAGGCGCGGCTGATTATCCCGATAGCTCCCGGCAAACAGAGTGATACCAGCACTTACGCCCACGCTATTACTCGTTATAAGGTTCGCAAGGGAGATACGGTGGAGTCGGTGGCGGAAAATTTTGGCGTCTCCGCCAAGATGGTTCGGAGCTGGAACCATTTGAAAGGAAGCAGCTTAGCGGGACGCAAGGTGTTGTACGTTCACCTGCCCGTAGCCCCCGGAGCCAGAGAACCGCAGCTAGCCAGCAAAAGCAGATGTAGAGACGGGGCTTGCCCCGTCTCCCGCCCGCATCACCCCGCCGGAACGCGGGTTGCGTCGGCTGGGGGGACGGCAAAAGGGGCGTCCAGCAAGGGTTCCAGCGGGGTGGTCCGGCACAAGGTGAAGCCGGGCGAAACCCTGTATTCGATCGCTAACTCCTACAATACGACGGTCAATGCGCTCAAGCACGACAACCGGGATATCGCTGTCCTGCGTCCCGGGATGATCCTCGTGGTCCACAACCTCCGCTGACCGGGTTTCCGGAATTGTACATACACAAATTGTAACTACAAAGTGTTTCACGTGAAACGTTTTGTAGTTACAATTTGTGTATGTACGAATATGTCCTGGCGGGAAAGTTAGAGAACAAAACACGAATAAGTCCGCCGAAGTGGAGCGCGCAAAAGGCGCACAACAGGCGAACAAAATGAAGTTTACTGTACGACTATGTACGTACACTCTGTGCAGGCACAACACACGAAAGGAGTTCGGCGATTTCTGGCAGAGCAAATGGGGCTTGACAAGGCATGCTATGCTGTTTGGCGCAGTTTCCCGCCTATCACGAGCCCCGACTCACGAAGGTTAGGCAAGGAAAATCCGGGGACAGACGGGACGTTCCCCCGGGTTTCCGGCGACGACGAACATAGGTGGGTGTCCCGGCTGTCCCCATGTTTCCGAGGTGGGCTTTTCCCGGACGCCGGCTTGGGCGTTTGACTTTAGTTGAGACTCGTGGATAATGATCCCGACCGAGGGGGTCATGGGGAAACCCATGGCCTTTTTTTGCGTTTTAGGGCTACGTGGTCTTTCTTGTCTCTCTGGGCTGCAAATCGTTGAACGGATCGCATGGCAGAGCATAAACCAACTAGGATCGTTTACCTTTTCGGTGCGGGAGCGACTCATGCTGAGCTCCACAATATTGACCCGGATCTGGTCGACAAGAACAACTGTGGTCTTCTGGTCAGTCACGTATCCTCACGGGTTATCGAAAGAGCTAGGAGAGACCCAGCGTATCTAAGCGACGTGGCCACGGTCTCGGGAACCTCTGGATCTTTAAATATCGAGTTGCTGATAAGCCTGATCGAGAGTAGTAAAATTCCCGGGTGGGAGTACAAAACCAAAACGCTAAAGACGCTGGTGCGGGAAGACATCGAGCAGATTCTTTCCGGCCCCAGAACTCGCCGTTTCCACTTGCATAAAGCTCTGTTTGAACTTCACAAGCACCCAGCCACCCTGAAACAAGAGGCGCTAGCAGGAGTGATCTCTCTGAACTACGATGATGTCTTGGACACGGCGTATCGACAGTATCATGGCAATCCACGCTACTGTTTTTCGCTGGACGAACCGTTACGGAGAAATGATGTCCCGCTGCTCAAGCTGCATGGCTCTTTTAATTGGAAGAACGTAAAGATACGTGGGAGGAGGAGAAACATCGAGATCAATTCGATAAGCGTAGTCTTTGACAAAGGTTTGTGCTTCAATCTGTTCGATTTCCCTTATTGGGCGAGCCTCTGGTTTCGTCCGCATAGAGTATCCGCTCACTTTACTACCTTTTTC
>JBAWFQ010000211.1:0-2590 GCA_049592035.1 Terriglobales bacterium | reverse complement strand
TGTGAGCGCTGAGCTGCGCTTTCAAGTCGCTGATGTTTACGGTACGCATAGGCACATTATAACGAATCTGACCATGTTGGTCATGTCTATTCTGGTATCGGTTCACGCAACGCGGAATCGATGATTTCGCTACTCTGAACTGGCCCCACTTCGATCATTACATTTGGCCCCACCTTAACCGATAGATCGGCCTACCCTGTCTGCGAGGCGGACGGGGAGGGCGATGGACAGGAGACGCAAGGTGGAACTATTCGAAGAGATCAGGCGGGAACATGCGCATGGAGCTGGTTCGATTCGCGCGGTCGCGAAGAAGCTGGGCGTGCATCGGCGGATGGTGCGACAAGCGCTGGCCAGTGCGATCCCGCCGGAACGCAAACTGGCGGTGCGAAACAAGCCCAGGCTGGGTCCGGTGATGGAGTTCATTGACGAGATTCTGCGTGCAGATCAGTTGGCTCCGCGCAAACAGCGGCACAGCGCGCATCGCATCTGGCAGCGGATCGAGCAGGAGCGCTCGGACGCAGTGGCGGAAGCGACCGTGCGCCGTTATGTGCGGGAGCGGAAGCAAGAGCTCGGACTTGTGGCGCGAGAGACGTTTGTGCCGCAAGTGTACGAATGGGGCGGCGAGGCGCAGGTGGATTGGTATGCAGCCATGGCCGAGATCGGGGGCGAGCGCCAGTCGGTTTATCACTTCGCGATGCGCTCGATGGCGAGTGGTGGAGCCTTTCACGCGGCTTACTATCACGCCACGCAGCAGGCTTTTCTGGAAGCACACGAGCGGGCCTTTGGATATTTTGGTGGGGTGTTCCGGCGCTTGCGCTACGACAACCTGAAGAGTGCGGTGAAGAAAATTCTGCGCGGGCATCAACGGGAGGAGACGGAGCGCTTGATTGCGTTCCGCTCGCACTGGGGATTCCAGACGGAGTTCTGCAATCCCGCACGGGGCAACGAGAAAGGCGGCGTAGAAGGCGAAGTAGGGTACTTCCGCCGGAATCATCTGGTGCCGGTTCCGCAGGCGAAGAACCTGGAAGAGCTAAACGAACAGTTACGAAGTTACTGCCAGCAAGACGAACAGCGGCGGATCGCAGGCAAGCCGATGGCAGTCGGCGAGGCGATGCGGATCGAACGCGAGCATCTGCTGCCGCTGGCGGCGGAAGGATTCGAACTGGCGGAGACCAGTTTCCCGACGGTGGATGGTAAGGGTTGCGTGAAGGTGCGCACGAACTTCTACTCGACGCCCTTACGGCCAGGGACGCGTCCGCAAGCGAAACTGCTGCCGGCCTATGTCGAGATTTGGCAGGAACGGGAGTGCGTGGCACGGCACGAGCGCAGTTTCGGTCGCTATGAGCAAGTGCTCGATCTGGAGCACTATCTCGATGTGCTGGAGAAGAAACCGGGAGCGCTGGCGGGATCGAGTCCACTACGGCAGTGGCGGGAACGCGGACGCTGGCCGGAGAGTTTCGACCGGCTCTGGCTGAGCTTGCAGGAACGACACGGCAAACACTCGGGTACGCGGGAGATGGTCGAGCTACTCAGGTTCGGGAGGCGCTACGGCTGGGATCGGCTGCAGCAAGTTATCGAGCACTCGCTCGCCTTGGGTTGCACGGATGCGGCCGCAGTTCGGCACTTGCTGAGAGCAACGGAACTTAGTCGTATGCACCCCGAGTTCCTTGAGCTCAATGGACTGGAGCGCTACGAACGACCGCTGCCACAGATGAGTGAGTATGACCAGTTACTCAGCATCGCTGCCCCGGCTACGGAGGTGGCGCGATGAAAGAGCAAACCCAGGCTCTCGAACATGCCAGTGTGAAGCAGTATTGCAAAGCGCTGCGCATCCCGATGATCGGAGCGAACTTCGTGCAACTGGCGGAGCAGGCCATCAAAGAACAGCGCACTCACATCGGATATTTGGAAGCGCTGCTCACGCTGGAGTCGGAAGAACGGGACCGGCACGCCATTCAGCAACGGCTGCGCGATGCCAAGCTGCCGCGGTTGAAGACGCTGGAAGAGTTCGACTTTAACCAGGCGCGGCAGATTCCCGCGGCGAAGATCCGCGAACTAGCCGAAGGCGGCTACATCGAACGCGCTGAACCCGTGGTGCTGATGGGCGAATGCGGTACCGGCAAGACGCACCTCGCAACGGGCCTGTGCGTGGCCGCTTGCCGACAGAAACGAAGGGCACGATTCACGACCGCTGCGAACCTCGTCAATGAACTGGTCGAAGCCCGGCAACACAACGCAGTGAAGCGAGTGCTGGCACGCTGGTTGCGCTACGACGTGATCGTGCTCGACGAAGTCGGCTACGTGCCATTGGCTGACATCGGAGCGGAGTTCCTGTTCCAAGTGATCGCCGAACGCGCGGAGCGGGCCACGTTGATCGTGACCACAAACTTGCCATTTTCCGAGTGGACGCAGGTGTTCCCCAATCCCCGTTTGTGCAAGGCATTGCTGGATCGAATCACGGACCGAGCCCACATCATCGAAACCGGCGTCGAGTCCTATCGCTTTCGCAGAACCCTGGAGGTGCGGCAGAAAAAGAAAGCATCGTAGGCGGCTGCTTCTATAGCGCTGGGCAAGGGAAGGAACTCAAACG
>JBAWFQ010000210.1:0-4657 GCA_049592035.1 Terriglobales bacterium | reverse complement strand
ACGCCAGTCGCGATCCGGCGCGCCGGCGTCGGCCACGCTTGCGACGAAGGCTCAGCTTTTCCTCGACGTACAGCCGGTATACACGCTTGTGATTCGCCTTCCATCCCTCGCGCACCAGCATTCGCGTCAATCGCCGGTACCCGAACCTTCGCCGCTCCGCCGCCAGCTCGCGCAAACGCACCCGCAGCCGCGGGTCCTCGGGCCGTGGCACATAGCGATACGTCCGGCGATGGATCTCGATCAGCCCACAGGCGCGTCGCTCCGAGACCGCCACTTCCGAGCGCATCACGGCCACCGCCTG
The DNA here is from genome assembly GCA_049592035.1 of Terriglobales bacterium. GTDB lineage: Bacteria > Acidobacteriota > Terriglobia > Terriglobales > Acidobacteriaceae > Acidiflorens. Next base: position 4,356 of record JBAWFQ010000210.1, on the reverse strand, counting down.
CCGTCGCAGCTGCGGGCTCACCATTTTTTTCCAACCACCGCCTGCAACGCCCGCTTGTCCAGAAGCAGCTCCGCCACCGTGTGCTTCAACTGCCGGTTCTCCTCTTCCAGCGCTCGCAGCCGCCTCGCCTCGCTTACCTCCATCCCGCCATACTTCCCCTTCCACCGGTACAACGTCTGCGCCGCGATCCCGTGCTTGCGGCACAGCTCCGTCGTCGGCACTCCGGCTTCTGACTCCTTCAGAATGCCAATGATCTGCTCTTCGTTGAATCGACTCTTACGCACGACTCCTCCTCTTGGCCCTGGGCGGGCCATTCTAAATGGGAGAAGTCACATTTCAACTGGACTAATTTGCGGGGGGCAGGTCAGCGCACCTCTCACGCCCTCACCGCTAGGCAGGCCAGTGCGGAAGGGTGGCAAACTGTGAGCGATCTCTATAAGGCGGTGGCTACCGCATTCGGTGTCATGGGATTGAAACCCCGCAGTGCAGCCGACATCGTAACGACGCTGAAGGCGAAGGGCATCGAATTAAGCGACGTGGGCGGATTTCTTGCCCTGTCACAAGGCTCAACACAGTTCAACGTCGCTGAGGTTCTGCAAGCGACCTTCAAGCAACACCCTGAACTGTTCGTAGGGCACAGTGGTGAAATCCGCTACAAGTCCGATGTGAAAGACACCGCTGCCAAGGTCAAGATAATCCGCGAAAAGGGTTTGGACTATTGGAACGCACTGCCCGCGAACGCGAACAGCCCAACCGCTAAGAACGTAGTCAGCCCCACCATCGCAAGCACTGAGATGACAAAGGCACAATGGCTGACGCTGACGCTGGGAGAAAAGACAGCGGCCATCGCGGGCTGGGGCAATGATGCACAGGTGAACATCGAACGCATCATGGCCCGTCGCTAAGCGATTCCGCATCTCCCATTCCTTCCAGATTGGACCAAATGGAAACACTTCCACAGTACCTAGCACGGATGATCGTGCGAAACAGAACGCGTTGCAAATTTTCAACTTTGCAAGCTGACTTCTTGGAGAACAAAAATATGGCAACACCTACCAGCAGCACATTGAACGGCGACGGCAAGGGACAGCCCCGCATCCAACCCGGACGGGCGATCCCAGACTCACCGGCATCACTGGCAACAGCGGCACCGGCACGGTTACCCGGTTCCGGCGACCCGCTATCCGACTCCGTGAATTCCGGCATGTCAGTGGGCAGTCAACTCCCTGCACCAATCGCCAAGAGTGTCGATGCCCGCGACGTGTCCGCAGACTTCAACTTTGGTCGAGCTTCGCATCCCGGTGACAGTCGTGCACCGAATACCGGCGCTGGCGTCACGGATCAGTTCAAGACGCAAGGTGGCCCGCGCACTCAACAACCCGGACAGCAGAACTCGAAGTTTTATCGGGAAGATGGCAAGGGATTCCAATCCACCTCGAACAGCCCCGACAGCGACGCGGGGAACTAAGGTGGCAGGATCACCAAGCAAGGTGCTAAAAGAATTTCGCTCACGTATTCAGTTAGCAAATATCTTTCCGACTGAGACGCGAGGATTCCGACCACGGCGCGAATACTCCACCAACAAGGATCGAGCGCCGAACTTCGACCCCGGCAGGCGTTCTAAGCCTCGCTTTCCAAAAGCTCCGCATCATCGTTAACACCGGCAGATGGTGCGACACGCGGGTGCAGTCACGGGTCCATGATACCCATCCTTCTGCACCCGCGTGAGATTTTCCTGCGTCGTCTGACAGCGCGGGGACGCGACGGGGGCTTATGAAGAGAGAACTAAGCCCCCGTTGCACTTTCAGATTAGGAGCATATTCAACAATGAGCAACATTTTCACAGCACAAGATGGACGACGATATTTCCGTGACCACTTTGGCGCATACCGCGAAGTGAACACGTCAACTGATTTAGGCGTGCCCAGTGTCCCACAGGTTCAGGACACTCAGGTACGAGCCACGCGGTCATTCTCTGGAAAATCGGAAGGCGGTTATGGGAACCGCGCACCGAATGCGGTTGATGATCCAGAGTACTTGCAGAAGCATTTTCCATCGCGGAGGGGCGTTGACGGTGAGCCAATCGTTCACGCAGGAAGCGACAATCACCCGCTCAACAACCTTCGAGGTTGGCTGTCTGACTCTCCATATAAGCCCACGCGACTGCCCGAAGAAATCGTCGCGGAGCAGATCGCAGTTGCAGCGGCAGAAGCCGCAGCAGAAGAGGAAAAACAATGACACCGGAAAAATTACTGTACTCCCGCAAAGAAGCAGCCGCTTTGCTGAACGTGTCGTACGTGACGATTGATCGCCTTGTAAAAGCGAACAGGCTACCGTGTCGCAGATTAGGAAGGCGTGTACTTTTCAACCTGCCCGATCTTGAAAACTTCGCAGCCACGGCGCAGCACCATGAGTGACGCGCCCGAACTCTTGACCTACGCGCAGGTCCGACTGCAATTCGGCTGGCGATCCAACACGCCAATTAAGGACGCGCTGAAAGCTGGCAGACTAACACGAATTTTTCTCTCCAAGAGCGTCAAGTCTGCGCGAATCACCGCTGACAGCGTAGCCAAATTTATAGGCGGTGTGATTGAGGAAAAGGCCACAGTCCAACAATTCAACGTACCAGCGGGGCAATGGGCAAACTGGAAGGCGGCGAAGGCACACGAAACAGAAGCAGCGGAGCAGGCGAAGGCGGCAGTTGACCAGAGCCGAGTCGCAAAGAACATTTATGTAAACGAATTTGGGGATCAGTTTGCACCGAGTCCCGAAGGCTCGACCGACCCTATCAGCGGTCAGTACACACCGCCCGGTTGCTATCGGGATGAAACTGACACACTGGTTTATGGCCTGCCGTCCCCCAAGGAATCCCAACGCATATTCGTCGCTCGCTGTGCAATGCGGGGCATCCGTCCAAGTGCTACGCGTTACACAGCCTGCCTGATGGACGGTGCGGGTCGGTACCGCGTCAATGATGTTCCAGTGGAAAGGCAATCGGTTGCCGTTGTCACACCGCGCAACGGTCGCATTGGCGGGGAACAGGTTGTCCCACCGAAAGGCTTCCTCAAAACCCATCAGACGCGGGTGTCTGGCGGTGTCAGGTGATCATTGCCTGTAGTTTCGCGCTGTGGCTGCTGCTCGTGTATGCCTGCACGTCTCGTTAGCAGCGATCAGACAGAAAACAGAAAAGAGAAGAATCATGACAACTAGAACTGCACGGACAGCGGCCATCCAAGAGGCTGTGTCTAAGATTAATGCTCTCCGCAAGTTGACCCTCGAAACAGGGACGATCACGAAGAGATCACAAAGCAAAGTTTTACAGGCTCTCACCGATGAAGAAATGACAGTGGTTGCTGAGCTACTAGCCCTGCCCACAGAGGCTAGCCGTGGGTAAGCCTTTAACTGGGATGCTGGCGTATATCGTCGCTGCCCGTGACCTGCGACCGCCTGACGTTAGGGCAAAATGCCTTTTGCAATACTACTGCTCGAATGTGAATCAGCACGGGACTTTTTTCAAAAGCGTGCTCGATATTCACATGGAGACTGCGCTGTCCCCCGCCACTATTCACAGGATTAACGCCCAATGGAAAGTAATCGGGTTGCTGGCATGGGTTGAAGGGAACAGTTTCCAGAAGAAAGCTAACACCTACACAGTCAACCTCGAAATTCTGAGGAAAGCAGCCGAAGCCTCGATCAAGCAATATGAAACCGATAAGGCAAAAGTCAAGCAACAATCGGCGCTGAGATCACGCAGGTACAGAGCAAAAAGAAATAAGCGTCACGCCGTTCTTGAGAGTGATGCTAAATGACCGTCACGCTCAAATATCACGCGCGTCACTCTCAAACGTCACGGTCGTCACGCTCAAGCGTCACGCTCGTCACGCTGAATTTGAGACACCATGAACCTAGCATGAACCTATCTGTGTATGAACCTGCATGAACCTGCCTCCCCTCTTCTTTCAGAAGATGGGACCGCAGGAAACCAAAGTGCGAAGCACTTGGAAACATATTCCGCGCCGTCACTCTCAAAAACAGCGTGACTGCACTTTGTGCACTCGTTGGGCAGTCGGGCCAGTCCTCCACTGGCCCGCGATCTTATCAATGCAAACTCAAAATTCTCTCGCTGACCTGATCGAACAGACTGGTCACGCACTGACGGCCAACGAACTTGCAAGCCTATTGGCTGTATCCCACGTCACCGTATTCAAACAAGCCAAAGCGGGACGCATCCCGAGCTTCCGCATTGGCACATGCGTCCGCTTTGATCCTGTACTAGTTGCGAAGTGGCTCCGAACCATGTGAGGTCGGGGTCAGTGAGTGTAATGGGGATGTGGGTGTTGAAAAAGTCCCTTAACG
>JBAWFQ010000209.1:0-3959 GCA_049592035.1 Terriglobales bacterium | reverse complement strand
CAGAGTTCCAACACGGTTTTGTTGCGCAGCATTTTTCAGATGGGCGTGCCGATTTCGGGGAAGAACCTGTTCCCTTCGAATATTGCTGGGCTGCCTACCTGGTTCACGATCCGCGCCAGTAAAGATGGGTACATTGCGCGCAAGAAGGAAATCGACCTGCTCATCGCCATGAATGCGGAGACGGCGCAGGATGACGTAAAGACGCTGACTGCGGGAGCGGCCGTGCTCTACGACGAACCGCTGGCGCTGGATAAGCTGCGCTCCGATTTAATTTATTACGCAGTTCCCTTCGACAAACTGGCGGCTACGGTGGGCGCGGAAGCCAAACTGCGCAAGCTGATCAAGAACATGATCTACGTTGGCGCAGCAGCGCGATTGCTGGAAATTGATTTTGCCGAGGTGGAGAAGGCGATTCGCAAGCAGTTTGCTACCAAGGCTAAGGCGGCGGCTTTGAACCTGGCGGCGGCCAAGGCGGGACACGACTACGCGGTAGCGAATTTGAAGAAGCGCGATCCGTATTACATCGCGCGCATGGATAAGACCGCGGGCAAGATCATTGTGGACGGCAATTCCGCGGCGGCGATGGGGTGCATGTTTGCCGGTTGTACGGTGGTCACCTGGTATCCGATTACGCCGTCGTCGTCGTTGGTCGAGACGATGATCGACTACATGAAGGAATATCGCGTGGGTCCGGATGGCAAGGCGACTTTTGCCATTGTGCAGGCCGAGGACGAACTGGCGGCCGTGGGCATGGTGATCGGAGCGGCCTGGGCGGGGGCGCGCTCGATGACGGCTACGGCGGGGCCGGGGATTTCGCTGATGGCGGAGTTTACGGGACTGGCTTATTACGTGGAGGTTCCGGCGGTGATCTGGAACATTCAGCGCGTTGGGCCATCGACCGGCTTGCCCACTCGTACCGCGCAGGGCGACGTGCTTTCGACGGCATTTCTTAGCCACGGCGACACCAAGCACATCATGCTGTTTCCGGATTCAGTTAGCGAATGTTTCACCATGGCGCAGGACGCATTTGATTTGGCGGAGCGGTTTCAGACACCGGTGTTTGTCATGTCGGATCTTGATTTGGGGATGAATAACTGGATGTCGGATCCGTTTCCATATCCGGAGAAGCCGATCGATCGCGGAAAAGTTTTGAGTAAGGAGGATCTGGAGAAGGTGGGCGGGTTTGCCCGGTACATGGATGTGGATGGCGATGGCGTGGGCTATCGCACGTTGCCGGGGACGGATCATCCGGCGGCGGCTTATTTTGCTCGCGGCAGCGGACACAATGAGAAGGCGCAGTATAGCGAGCGTCCAGACGATTTTGAACGCAACATGGAGCGGATTAACAAGAAGTTTGAGACGGCTCGGTCGTTTGTGCCGCGTCCGGAATTGGCGGGCAGCGGCAAGGCTAAGGTCGGCATTCTGGCTTATGGCACTTCGCATTGGGCGGTCATCGAGGCGTGCGATCAATTGGCGAAAGAGCACAACGTTGAGACGGATTATCTGCGCGTGCTGGCTTATCCGTTTACGCGCGAGGTGCACGACTTTATTGAGCGACACGAGCGTACTTATGTCGTGGAGCAGAATCGCGACGGGCAAATGGCGAGTTTGCTGAAGCTGGATATCAAGCCGGAATTGACTCCGCGGCTGCGGTCGATTTGCCATATTCACGGATTGCCGATTGACGCGCGGTCTGTAACTGATGAACTGATGATGATGGAGGGCAAGTAACATGGGGACTACACCCACTAATACTCCGGCAGCGCCTGCTCCGAAAATTAATCGCATCGGATTGCAGGTAGTTGACTATCGCGGCGGCAAAACTACGCTTTGCGCCGGGTGCGGGCACAACGCGATTTCCGAACGCATTATTGATGCCATGTATGAGATGGGCGTGCAGCCCGAGCGCGTGGCCAAGTTCAGCGGGATTGGATGCTCGTCGAAGAGTCCGGCTTATTTTATGAACCGGTCGCACAGCTTTAACTCCGTGCATGGACGCATGCCTTCGGTGGCTACGGGAGCGATGCTGGCGAACAAGAACCTGATCGCGCTGGGTGTGACCGGGGACGGGGATACGGTTTCTATTGGCGCGGGACAGTTCATTCACCTGATGCGGCGCAATCTGCCGATCATTTACATCATCGAGGACAACGGATGTTACGGGCTGACGAAAGGTCAATTCTCCGCGACCGCCGATATCGGGTCAACGCTGAAGAGCGGAATCGCGAATGATCTTCCTCCGGTGGACACTTGTGCCATGGCGATTCAGTTGGGCGCTACGTTTGTGGGGCGATCGTTCTCTGGCGACAAGAAGCAGTTGCACACGATGCTTAAGGCGGCTCTTGCTCACAACGGGACGGTGATGCTCGACGTGGTTTCTCCTTGCGTTACTTTCAACGACCACGAGGGCTCGACTAAGTCTTATAAGTACATGCAGGCGCATGAAGAGCCGCTGCATGAAGTGAGCTTTGTGCCGGCGTTTGAGGAAATCAACTTGGACTACGATCCGGGGACTACGTTTGAAGTTACCATGCACGACGGTTCGCACCTGCGGCTGCGGAAACTGGAGCAGGAGTACGATCCAACCGACAAGATCCAGGCGGTGCGGCGGTTGATGGAGTCGCACGCTCAGGGTGATGTGCTGACGGGAGTTTTCTACATCAATGAGAAGGCGCCTAGCTTTATCGACATGCTCAACGTTACGGATCAGCCGCTGGCTACTTTGCCGGAAGCTATGACGCGTCCGAGCCGGGAAGCGCTGGCGAAGTGCATGGATGAACTGCGGTAGATACTGCTGACGATGGCGAGAATTATGCCGGTCCCTTTGGGGACCGGCTTTCATTTTTCCCGCTAATCTGAGCTCGTGGCGGCCGCGGAGAACTGCCGAGCTTTGCTCGGCTGGGCAGGTGAGGGCACCTGCCCCTACGCGAGCATCGGCCCGCCACACACTTGCTACATGGTCAGCACTACTCTAAATCTCGCTCGGCCACTGATCATTTGGGCGTAGGCATCGGCGGCTTTTTCCAGCGGGAATTTCTCGATCATGGGACGAACTCCGGAGAGCACGCTGAACTGCATGGTGTCTTGGGAGTCCACGGCGGTTCCGGAAGCCCATCCTTGGAGAGTGCTGCGGCCACGAATGAGTTGAATGGGCGTGACCGCGATGGGTTCGGGACTGGCACCGACCACGAGAAGTTTGCCGTTTGGGGATAGTCCATCGACGACCGCGGAGATGGATTTGGAATCAGGCGCGGTGGCGAGAATAACGCGAGCACCGCCGAATTTTTGCAGCTCCGCGGCGGGATCTCCAGCGGCGGCGTCGACATAGTGCCACGCGCCGAGTTTTCGCGCCAGCGCCTCTTTGTCTTTGCCTCGGCCGATGGCGAAGGTGCGGAAGCCCATTTGGCGCGCGTACTGAACTCCGAGATGGCCTAATCCTCCAATGCCTTGAACGGCAACCAGATCGCCGGCACGGGCTCCTGAATTGCGCAGCGCGTTGAAAACCGTAATGCCTGCGCAGAGCAGCGGGGCGGCTTCGGCGGCGGGGAGGTCGTCTGGTATTGCGGCGACTGCCTCGGCGGGCGAGATCATGTATTCCTGGTAACCGCCGTCGTGGGTGATAGCGGTAATCTTTTCGTTCTGGCAGTTGATGAAATCGCCACGGCGGCACGGATCGCAGACGAAGCAATGGCCACCGTGCCATCCGACGCCTACGCGCTGGCCGGGTTTCCAGTTAGTTACGTCGGCGCCAACGGCATCGATGCGTCCGGCGATTTCGTGTCCGGGAACACGTGGATACTGGAGGCCGGGCCAATGGCCCTCTTTTACGATCGCGTCGCTGTGACAGATGCCGCAGGCTTCCACCTTGATCCTGACCTGGGCGCGGGCGGGCTCGGGAATATTTCTTTCGACAAGTTCGAAATTACCGCCGGGCTTGCTGACTTGGACCGCTTTCATCT
>JBAWFQ010000208.1:0-13637 GCA_049592035.1 Terriglobales bacterium | reverse complement strand
GCCGGTCAGCGTGGTCATCGTCATCCTGTCGCTGCACAGCCCCCGCTGGGTCGCTATTGCTGGCGCACTGACCTTTCTCAGTATGGTCGTCTTCGGTTTGGCAAACAGGATGCGCTAGTCCGCGATCACACCCACTACGGGTCAATGAGTGATATCGCGATGTTACGTCAACTATCGGCTGCTGCGGGTCTCCTGCCCAGTTAGGCTACTGAACCCGCTCCCCCGACACCCTGCCTACCCCTTCGGAGAACCGGGCCACAAGCAAGTCGAACTCGTCCGCCTTTTCGCGTCCCTGCGTGGCTTCGATGGCGGTGACCATCACCGTGTTGAGCCCATTAAAAGCGTCACGGAGGCTGATCCGGCGATTGTTCAGAAGCTCGCTTATTTCAATGGCTAAAGGGCGGACCCGTTTGGGCCGCCGGCCGCCCTGACCAAGTTTGTTCCGCAGATTGGTGCCACCGCGTGCCAGTGCTTGCCCGATACGATGCCAGAACCGTTTCACTGCGAAATGAAGACTACCAACTCGATCACGCTTCATCAGTACATGCGTCGCGTCTACCGAGAACCGCTCTAGGGGAATGAGACAAAAGCGATCAGTCTTCATCGATTCCGAGAACCTCCTCACCTCTTCGTAGAAATCAGAACAAAGCAGGTTGACCTCGTTCGCCCTTGCGCCTTCGTAATTGTCTTTGAGGACATTGAGCATCGCCCTGGTGAGCGCGTCGACCCCGTCGGCGAGACTGGTTTCGCGCTTAATCAGAAGTTGCATGATCTCATCGGCCAAGCGGTCCCTTTCAGGACGCTCTTTTTTGGTCACAATTGGACTCTTTCCAGTCTTCGAGAGGACTCTGAAGTCAGCGGTAGACATCAAATATTCGTAGTAGAAGACGGGAAGATCGCCGGTCCCGGGAACGTTATGGAGTTGTCCTTTGATGTTTCTTAGCTTCGCCAGCAACCTCTCGTCTGTGATTTCGATAAGGTTGCTGCCCGGATATATATCGTCAAAGACAGCTGCAGCAAGCACCATTTTACCGTCGGGCGTGCGGACGCTCAGCAGGCCTAGGTACTTGCCGCCGACGGTAACGCTTGGCAGATATGCCGTCGTCAACAAGCCGGATAATTCCTGCCACTCTTTGCTCTTCCAGAAGTCCATTGCCGCTCCGAATGTTGGATGTCTACGGTTCTTTAAGCCCTAGGTCTCATGTCAGAGAACTTGACGTACGCGGTTGCTGGCTTGTCAAAGAACCAAAAGTCGGGTTCTACTTCCACTCCACCTTCACACCTGACCACTTGAACCACCCGGTTACTGGCTTGTCAAAGAACCAAAAGTCGGGCTCTACTTCCACTCCACCTATTGATTGCATGTGCTCCCGGGTTCCTAAAGTCCGTTCACGTGTCCCTGATTTACCCCAATAGTTAGATTGAGTCCACATGCCGCTGCCGTCGGCGGCTCCCCAATATCTCGAAATTGCTGGTTCCCCGGTCGAACGAATCACCCCAGGAGCGGATTCGTAATAGGTCCTGTACATAGGTAGCCCCGGTCCTTCACTTGGCGCGATAGCCATACGAACATTCCCCCGTCGCTATGATAATAGTCAGTCAAAGCAGCAAGTCAGTGATCCCAGCCACATCTTGGTTTATGTAACCAGGCGTGGCTGTTGAAAAACTCCTTCTCTCAAAATCAGCAAAAATAAAATTGCGTTAGCAAGCCCCACAATCGATTTTCTCGGGCTGCCTAGACATTTTCTATCCCCCTAATTTTCGCTCTTCGGGACGAAAAGCGAGTTTTTCAACAGCCACAGGCGTTAGCGCTCAAAACCCCCCGCCTGGGTGTCGAACCGTCCGCGCAAACGAGCAAATGCGACCCATTTTTTTCATCACATTTTTCCCGTACCGCCGTCACAGACATGCACCATAATCGGTGCGATGATCCCTCGACAGTGCATCGTCAAGAAGTGCGCCTGTCTCTAGAGACGAACGCATCATCGGACTCAAATCGTCGGCTCTTTGACAATCAATAGAAGCAGCGAGCGCGCACCCGCAAGAGCGCGCCAAACCCCAGAATCCAAAGCTAAGTCCAATCTTTTGAATGCTTTGCCTCTAAGCACTTTAATATTAACAACTTAAGTGATTTGGGGGGGGGGGAGGGGGGTACCCCCCGAATTTCCAAATTCTTACCCTGCCAAAAGCAATCATCTATCAGCGAATCATCGCCTTAGGAGCAATCATAATGTCTTCTTTTCTCGATAATTATTCCGACAAAATCTGTGCCGGGCGAAGGACGGACGGCGATCCCTGCCGACATCCCGCTCTTCACGGCGAAAGGTTTTGCCAGTATCACAAGGTGATGGGCAAACCCGCCATCAACATCGACAACGGCCCTTCCAGTCACGCCTACCTGCCCGTCTTCGAAGACGCCGTCTCCATCCAGGCGGCCATCCAGGACGTTTGCGAAATGATGCTCCACCGCCGCATCGAACCCAAGGAAGCTTCCATCCTCCTCTACGCCATGCAAGTCGCCTCCACCAACATGGCTCAGATGAATGGAGGTCAAGGTAAGGGCAAAGATAAAGATAAAGATAAAGACAAGAGCAAAAACAAAAAGAAAACCAGCGCGGAACCCTCTTCCCGCGACGCACTGCCGTCAAACGAGGCTTTGTCTGAACCCCAATCCTCGCCGTCTGGGACAATTCAGGCCTGCGAGCAGAGGTCGCGACAAGTATTTGAGTAATAGGTGATAGGTGATAGGTGATACGCGATAAGTGACAAATGTCACTCTTCCACCGGCTGCGCATTTAGTTCCTGCGGAGGTTCGCCTGCGGCCATGCCCTGGGCGATGATCAGCCGCCGGGCTTCGATGCGCAGTTCGGGCAATGCGCGTCCGAACCAGATCGCACCGAGGACACAGGCCGCTCCTCCCAAGGTAATCGTAATAGGGGCGCCGATGCGGTCAGCCAAGGCTCCGCCAAAGAAAGCTCCGAAGGGAGCCATGCCCATGAACATCATCGAATACACCGACATGACGCGGCCGCGCAGATGGTCGGGGACCATGGTCTGAATCAGCGTGTTCGAACAGGCCATCTGCAACATCATCGAGTAACCGGCGGGCAACAGAAGCGCAACCGACAACCAGAATGATGTCGAGAATGAAAAGCAAATCAGGCTGATTCCCAGGCTCGCGCAGCTGATCGTCACCCAGCGCCCCAGCCCTTTCACTCCGGTCTTGGCGGCCAGCGTCAGGGCTCCGAAAAGCGCGCCGACTCCGGTTGCGCCCATCAGAATTCCGAGGCCGCGAGCACCGCCGTGCAAAATTCTGTCGGCGAAGACGGGCATCAGCACGGTGTAGGGCATGGCAACCAAACTCATCATGCCAATCAGCAAAAGCAGCGCGCGAATGACTTTGGTTTGATTGACCCAGCGAAAGCCTTCGATGATGTCTTCGATCGGCGAATGAGTGCTGACGCGCGGAGCGCAGTGCACGTGCATCAGCGCCAGACCGACGATTACGGCGATGTAGCTGATGGAATTGGCGGCAAAGCACCAGCCTTCGCCGATTTTCGCGACCAGGATTCCGGCGATGGCTGGACCGATTACCCGCGCGCCGTTGAACATCGAGGAGTTGAGCGCGATGGCGTTCATCAGATCTTCTTTGCCGACCATGTCGACGAGGAAGGCTTGGCGGCCGGGAATGTCGAAAGCGTTCACCACTCCGAGCAGTGCGGCGAGCACGAAGATGTGCCATACCTGGACGTGTCTGGTCAGCGTGAGCGCCGCCAAAATGCCGGCGAGAATCAGCGCGGCAGTTTGGGTGGCTATTATCAGGCGCTGACGATTCACGCGGTCGGCGGTGATGCCTCCGAAGGGTGCGATCAGGAAAACGGGAATTTGACTGGCAAAACCGACCGAACCGAGCAACAGGGCAGATTTGGTAAGGCGGTAGACGAGCCACGCTTGGGCTACAGTCTGCATCCAGGTTCCGATGAGAGAGATGAGTTGGCCGCTGAAGAAGAGCTGAAAATTGCGATGGCGCAGGGCACGCAGGGTCACGGCCCACTTCGGCAGGCGCGCCTTTTTTGCAGCCGCTTCTTCAAGCGCGTCGGAATTCTTCTCTTCGATCATCTTCCGTTCGAGTCGCTGGTCACTCTTCTAGAACTTTTTCACATCTTCGATGTGACGGCAAGGGATGACGGGAAGCGGTAGTGGTCAGTTTGAATTTGTCTTTAAAGGGCGCGGCTTCACAGCTTGCTGAAAGACTCGCTTTTGTCCTTGTTTTTGGGTGGCGCAGCGGTTTACCGCTGCGATAAACGACTTTTCTTCAGTGCCGGCTTTAGCCGCTGAGGGAATGCGTCTTTCAAACTGACCCATCACTCGGAAAGCCGCGATAAGGATGGCGCTTGGGCACGGGCGCGGACACAGTCTCTCCATTGTGTTTACTCTTTAGACGAATTTCCACAGGTCGCGCGGGTGACCGACTTGCAACTTCCCGCGGGGAGCGATCCGCGATACAGTTACGACGGGTCCGCGAAAGAGTAGATCCGGGAAGGACGAATGACAAACAATGACAAGTCCTAATCGTCTGGAACGCCGCGGGGCCCAGCGTTTCGAGGTGCACCAGCCACTGGCGGTTCACTTCGAAGGACGGACTGTGCCTGGATTTATTCAGAATTTGAGCGGCCGTGGAGTTTTCTTTTACGCCGAGACCGCGATTCCTCAAGGAGCGGTGGTGGAATTAACTTTTACCTTGCCATCGGAAATCACACTGGCGGAAAACATGCCGGTACGATGCCGTGGACGCGTGTTGCGCTCCGCGGCTCCGGTTGCCGGCAACTTACAAGCAAATCAGGCGCAGAGCGCTCAACGAACCGGCATCGCCGTGCGGCTTGATTCGTACGAGTACTTGCCAACCTCCGAACTCGTCTCTCAATTCGTGCGCGTTTCCGCTGCCAGCGCGGCAGCCGGAACGTCTGGCCTGGCGCCGCGCTGAGGGCTTGCTTCCCACGGCCTTTCGTCCATCTTTTCAAGCGCTGGCCTTTGCCTTACAATGGGACGAAATAAGAAGTCTGTCGGGCTCTTTCCCCATGTGAAGACCAGCCGACGACCCTCCGGGTCGCCTGCCCGTCCCCCTTCGATTACGAAGGTCATTTGGCCTCGACGCTGGAAGTTCGTAGCATGACAGTGAACACCGAGAATCGAGTCATGCCCGGGATCGCCGTCGCCCTCCTTACCGAGGACCGCGAACAATCCGTCGTACTCCATAGCCGGGTCGAGAGCACTAACCTGGCGCGAACCGTCTTGAGCCACGTTGGATTCCCGCTCGGACCTAGCGACGCCATTCTGCGTCAATTGCAGGATCAGCACGCCGAAGTCGTGCTGGTGAATATCGACCCCAAGAATCCCGCGCGCGCGATCCGCACCATCGAACTGATTCACGCCAGTACGCCCGAAGTTACGATTTTTGCCGTTGGCGAAATGAATCAGCCGACTAACATTGTTTCCGCCATGCGCGCGGGCGCGCGGGAATTTCTGGATTATGCCGCCAGCCGCGAGGCCTTGATCGAGGCCTTTACACGCTTCTCAGCCACGTTGAGCCGGGCGCAGCGCAGTTCGAGCCGGGCGCGCGTCTTCACTTTTCTGAACGCCAAGGGCGGAGCCGGCGCCACTACCACAGCGGTGAATACCGCCGTCGCCTTGCAGGAAACTCACGGACGCGTGGTGCTGGTGGATTTTGCTCCCATCGGGCACGCGGCCCTGCAGCTGAATCTGCGCCCGCAATTCACGCTGATCGATGCTTTGCAGAATTTGCATCGCATGGATGGTTCGCTGCTGGACGGCCTGATGACGCCGTATCGCAATGGCCTTCATCTGCTGGCCGGCGCGCAGCAACCACACAGCAGCATGCCGACCGCTTCGGAACTGGCTCGTCTGTTTGACCTGCTGGTGGGTCAATATCACTTCGTGGTGATCGATGGTTCGGGCCGCATGGATGGCACGATGCAGATGATCTGCGATCTTTCGAACGCCGTGCTGCTGGTGGCGCAGACCGATGTCGTTTCGCTGTGGAGCGCGGGCCGGATTCACGCTTTTCTGCAGGAAGGCGCGGGGCGCGACCGGCTGCGCATCGTGCTCAACCGTTACAAAAAGATTCCCGGTTTCAGCGACGAAGATGTGGAGAAGGCCACGAATTGCAGCGTGCTCTGGAAAGTGCCCAACAACTTCCAGGTCATCGGGCCGGCAATTGACAAGGGCAGTCCAGTCGCCGCGCAGGGGAATCACGAAATCGGCCGCTCCTATCAAGGACTCGCCGCGGAATTGGCCAGCGCAACTACTTCGAGCGACGGCGCGCTCTCGCTGGTTTACCAAGCCGACAAGGGCGACAGCAAGAAACGGGGCGCCAGCTCGCTGATGGTCTCGCCTGTGCGCGCCGGGCAATAGAGAGCGCACGGCTGAACAGACTGCTGAAAAACCCGCGTTTCGTATCAGGGCATCGCTTTAGCGATGCCATAAGTCCTTCAAATTGAGACGCCCCTTTAGGAGCCGAGCAGCACAAATCGAGTTTTTCAGCGAGCTGTGAAGCCTTCCTACCTAATACTTTTCGAGACCGTCGCTAATAGAACGAGTCGTACTTGGTAACGGTCCAGCCGGAATCTTTTTTCTCTTCGGTTACAGAGAAGAGATCTTTGTAGGTTGCGTCTTGCGCGGGAGTGCTGTAGCGCTGGCCTTTGTAGTGCAGAATCACCAGCGGCGGCCGATCTTCCCATTCGATCAGGTTCCAGGAAATCAGAGGATGCTGGGTTTCGGAGGTGCAAAGGAACTCGGCTCTTTTCTTGCGGTAGTCCTTCTCCCACTGAGCAAGGAGTTGGCGGCAATTGCCGTCGCGCATTTCGGAGATAAAGCTGTTGGCGACGCGTTCGATGGTGCGATCGCGAAACGGATTCATGGTGATGCTGATGGGCATCTGGGTGAGAGGGTCGCGCTCTTCGGAACGCGCCAGAACTGGGCCCTGGTTGCTAAGCCAGTACAAATAGCCGAGAAACACGAGCACCAGCAGGCTGGCGGAGCCGATGGCAATGGCTAGATGGGCGCGGGAAAACTGCATCAGGAGAAGTTTGGGGGATGAGGACTTCGGAGGCAAGGTTACTTCGGATACTTCTGTGCCGCGCGCGCTGCCGAGCTTCGCTCGGCTGGACGGGCGAGGGCGCCCGTCCCCTACGTGAGGTGTTTTGATCCGTCGGGTTGGTTTGTGTTTTATTTTTTGGCGGCGTATAGTTAGAGACGAAAACTGTTGTGTCGTAGTGTCAGGATTGTCGAAGCACACCAGTGGGCGAAAGCCCACTTTTTAGTTGGGCCGATTCGGGGCGCGATTGACGAAGAAGACTGGCGCGGCAGTTCTGACGCAACTTGCTGAAAACATGGCTCTTGATTTGGATAAGGTCCGGCAGATTGCCGAGCGGGTGGCAGGCTCGAGCGGGCTGGAAGTAGTCGAGGTGGAGGTTTGCGGCGCGGGCAAACACCGCATGTTGCGCGTGTTTATCGATCGTCCGTTCATCGATCGTCCAGCCAAAGACCAGCCGGGAGCGGTGCCGGCGGCGAATCGTCCTGACGGAGTGACGCACGAGGATTGTTCGAAGTTCAGCCGGGAGTTCGGCACGATCGTCGATGTCGAGGATGCAGTGCCGGGCGGATCGTATGTGCTGGAGGTTTCCTCTCCGGGACTCGACCGCAAGCTGACGAAGCCGGCGGATTTTGAGCGCTTCCGTGGACAGCGCGTAAAGCTGATGACGCGGGAGCCGGTGAACAACAACCGGTATTTTGAGGGGAAGCTGGAGAGCTTCGAGAACGGACGGCTGCTGCTGGATTTGAGCGCGGCGCGGAAGAAGAAAATGCGTCCGAGGGAAGGCGAAGCAGCGAAAGTCGAGATTGAGTTGGGGAACGTGGAAAAGGCGAATTTAGTGCCTGAAATTTAGGAGCAGGTCTCAGGTGTCAGGTATCAGGTGTCAGGAAAAGCAAGTTCTAAGTCCTGACACCTGATACCTGAGACCTGACACCTGGACTTTTTATGGCTAGTGAGCTTTACAACATTATCGAAGGGGTCAGCCGAGAAAAGGGCATTGATCCGCAGATTGTGGTGAGTGCGGTTGAGGACGCCATTGTCGTCGCGACTCGCAAATACTACAAGACGCAGGAAAACCTGCGCGCCGTGCTCGACAAAGACAGCGGCAAGATCAGTGCCTATGCGGTGAAGTCGATTGTCGAGACTCCGGAGCAGGTGGAAGATCCGAATCTGCAGGTGACGGTGGAGCAGGCGCGAAAGCTGGATCCGACGGCCGAAGCGGGCGGTGAACTGCTGATTCCGAAAGTGACAGAAGGAATTCTGGGGCGCATTGCGGCGCAACTGGCCAAGCAGGTCATTTTTCAGAAAGTGCGCGAGGCGGAACGCGACACGGTTTACAACGAATACATCGGGCACGTAAACGAGATCGTGAATGCAACCGTGAAGCGGCTCGAAGGTCCAGATGTGATTCTCGATATCGGCAAGGCCGAAGCGCGCATGGGACGCAAGGAACAGTCGCGGCTGGAATCATTCGCTGTCGGCGAACGGATTCGCGTGGTGATCGTGCGGGTGGAAAAAGCGGTTAAGGGTCCGGGCGTGGTGGCTTCGCGTTCGGCGCCAGAATTAGTGCAGCATTTGTTCCAGACCGAAGTGCCGGAAATTTACGATGGCACGGTGGTGATCCGGGCGATTGCGCGGGAAGCGGGTGAGCGCACCAAGATCGCAGTGATGTCTAAAGACAAAGATGTCGATGCGGTCGGAGCTTGCGTGGGCATGAAGGGGATGCGGGTGCAGTCGATTATTCGCGAGCTACGCGGAGAAAAGATCGACATCATCGAGTATCACGAAGATCCGGTTACGTTCGCTGAAAAAGCTTTGCAACCTGCGAAAGTGAGCCGGGTGACGGTAGTCGATGCGGCCGACAAGCATCTGGAAGTGGTGGTCGACGACACGCAGTTGTCGCTCGCGATCGGGAAAAAAGGGCAGAACGTGCGTCTGGCGGCCAAGCTGCTGGGCTGGAAGATCGACATCAAGAGCGAAGAAGAAAAGCGCCAGGAAGTGGAACAGCAAATGTCGGCGCTGGTCACACAGACCGTGACTCCGCTTGAACTGGTTACGGGGCTGGGCGAAGGGCTGGTCGAAAAACTGAAGGCGGCGGGCGTGAACACAGTGGAATCGCTGGCCGATATGACGCCGGAACAATTGGAAGCGATTGAGGGCATTGGCCCGAAAACGGTGGAAAAAATCAGTATCGCGGTCAATAATTACTTTGCCACGCTGGATGGCGGCGAGGCCGTGTCCGCAACGGAAACGGAAGCGACGGGAGAAACCGCCACCGAAGCGGGAATTTCCGAAACGGAAGCCTCCGAAACGGGAGTCGGCGAGGAATCGCTGGCCGAAGGCTCGATCGAAGCGGACACGTTGGCCGGTGAAGCGCCAGCGGAAGCGGCTTCAGCGGAAGCCGACGAGAGCGCCGAGCTTGCAACTGAAGACACCGCGGCGGAATCGGCTGCGAGTGAAGAAGCCCCGGAAGACAAGCAGAACTGAGGCAGTGGCGAGTTCGGAGTTACTCCCGAACCGAAGGCGCGGGCTTCGTCAGGAGAGGTTAGAAGTCAGAGATTAGATATACGCGGTTTGGCACACGAGGTTCGACATGCGAGCTTAGATACGCGGGATTAGCGGGACAAAAGAGGAACGAGAGCGGATGAGTAAGATTCGAATCAACGATCTGGCCCGTGAGTTGGAAGTCAAGAGCAAGGAAATTCTTGACGTGCTGACCACGGTGGGCGTCACGGAGAAGAAAACGCACTCCAGTTCACTAGAAGACCACGAAGCGGACCTGGTGCGAAGACATCTCCGCGGCCGCTCCGATGCGGCGCCGAGTGCTGCGAGAACTTCAGCTCGCGCCGTGTACGGCGAAGAAGAGATTAAGACCAAGATCGACCTCTCGCATATCTCGCGGCCAGGTGACGTGCTACGCGCGATTACCCAGCAAAAAGGCGTCGCCGAGCATCCTGCGGCGCGTCCTCCAGTTCGGCCTCCGGTGACTCCGCCGCCGGTGGAAGCGAAGGCGGAAACTGCGGTTGCTCCAGTGGCGCCGAAAATACCAGCCAAGCCCGCTGCGGACGCTCCCGCTCCTGCGCCGCCAGCACCTCGAATGGTGACGCCGGCATCGGTCGCGGCCACTTACCGTCCGCCTTCGGTGGTGGTCATTCCGCCTAAAGTTCCCGCGGTTCCGCCAGTCGCTCCTACACCATCTGCAGGGCCATCCAGTGCGAGCACGACTGCATCTTCGTCGGCTATCGCTGTTCCGCCGCGGGTTACGACTCCTGCCGCGCCAGTGGGCGGCGCTCCGCCAACGGCGGAACCTCCCGCACCAAGTAATGTGATGCAGATGCAAGCGGCTGCGCCGGTGAGGCCTACAGCTCCGGTTGTTCCGCCACCGCGAATGATCATGCCCCAGACGGGACCGCGACCGGTGTACAAGGCGCCAATGCCTCCGGCAGGAGCGTCTGCAGCGGGAGCAGTTCCGCGGGCCACGCCTGGGCGACCAGTTCCGGGACAGCCAATTTTTCAGCGCACGGCGCGTCCGCAAGCGCCGGGTGCGCCGCGTCCGCCGCTTCGTCCGGGGGAACGTCGGCCGATGCATCCTACGCGCGTGGCACCAGCGGGATCGCGTCCATTGGGTGTGGGTCCGGGAGCGGGGATCGCACCGCCGGGACCGTCGCGTCCGGGAGCGCGTCCGGGAGCGCCGTCGCGGCGACCAGGACAACGCTATGTACCGCGTGGAATAAAAGAAGGCCCGATGAAGGGCTACACTCCGCCGCCGCGCATGATTGTCAGCAACGAGCCGGCGCCGATTACGCGGAATATCACGATCACAGAAGGAATCTCGGTGAAGGATCTGGCCGAGAAGTTGGGCATTCGCGCTAAGGACGTGATTGCGCGCTTGGTGGTGCGCGGCGTCTTCGCCACCATCAACCAAACGCTGGATGCGGAACTGGCCAGCGAAATGGCGCGCTTCTTCGGAGCGGAAACCGAAGTGATCACCTTCGAAGAGCAAGCGGCGAAAGATACGGCCGCAGCCACGGAGAGCAGCGAGGAAGGCGCGGAAGCGGTGGCGCGTCCTCCAGTGGTTACGATCATGGGCCACGTGGATCACGGCAAAACTACGCTGCTCGATTCCATCCGCTCCACCAATGTGGCTGGCGGAGAAGCAGGGGGAATTACACAGCACATTGGAGCTTACAAGGTTGCGATTACCGACACGGCATCTCCGGCGTTCGGGCGCGAGATCGTGTTTCTGGATACGCCTGGTCACGAAGCGTTTACGCGCATGCGTTCTCGCGGCGCGAAAGCTACCGATATCGTGGTGCTGGTCACAGCAGCCGACGACGGCGTGATGCCGCAGACCGTCGAAGCGATCGACCACGCACATGCTGCTGAAGTTCCAATTATTGTCGCGGTCAACAAGATTGATAAACCGGGCGCGCTGCCGGAACGGGTGAAGAAACAACTGGCGGATCGCGGGTTGGTTCCAGAAGAGTGGGGCGGCAAGACGGTGTTTGTCGATGTATCCGCTAAACAGAAGACGAACCTGAATCTGCTGATGGAAATGATTCTGTTGACGGCCGACCTGCAGGAGTTGAAAGCGACTCCGGAGCGGGCGGCTAGCGGGTTGGTGCTGGAAGCGAAACTGGATCGCGGACGCGGTCCGGTAGGCACGATCCTGGTGCAGAATGGCACGCTGCACGCGGGCGATAACTTCGTGGTCGGAAATGTCTACGGAAAAGTGCGGGCGATGTTCGACGATCGCGGCAAGGCGCTGAAAGAAGCTCCGCCTTCGACGCCAGTGGAAATTATCGGCTTGGAAGGGCTGCCGCAAGCGGGCGATCAGTTTGTGGTGGTTGCCGACCGCGAGAAGGCGCGCGACATCTCGGATTACCGCGAGCAGAAGGCTCGCGAAGCGGCGCTGGCCAAGAGTTCCCGCGTTTCGCTGGAAGGCCTGGCGGAGCAGCTCAAAACGGCGGGCATGAAGGAACTGAATGTCATTCTCAAGGCCGACGTGCAAGGTTCCGTCGAAGTGCTGGGCGATTTGCTGGGCAGATTGTCAAACGAAAAGGTGCGGTTGAAGTTGCTGCGGTCGGGTATTGGTGCCATCACCGAGACAGACGTGCTGCTGGCTTCGGCTTCGAATGCCATCATTATCGGATTCAACGTGCGTCCGGAACGCAAGGCGCAGGAACTGGCGGATCAGGAAAAAGTCGACATCCGGTTGCACTCGATCATTTACGAACTGCAGGACGAGATCAAGCGCGCCATGACCGGGCTGCTCGAGCCGACGATCAAGGAAACTTACCAGGGCCGCGCCGATGTGCTGGAGACGTTCCGCATTCCGAAGGTCGGGACGATTGCCGGTTGCCGCGTGACCGATGGCTTGATCAAGCGCGATTCCGAAGTGCGCTTGTTGCGCGATAACGTGGTTGTGTTCAAAGGCAAAGTCGGGTCGCTGCGGCGGTTCAAAGACGATGCTTCGCAAGTGACTAGCGGCATGGAGTGCGGTATCTCTATCTCGAACTACGGCGACATTAAGGCGGGCGACGTGATCGAGGCGTTTGTCACGGAACGAATCGCGGCGGAAGCGATCAAGTAGCTTAGTTCGTGGAGCGCCGGGCGTCCCGCCCGGCAGGCTCTCGCATAGCTCCCGCGAACATCTCCCCGGCCGGGCGGGGACGCCCGGCGCTCCACAAACTCTTACGGGCTGGTTTGCTGTGTGAAAACTCCTCCTATGTCGCCGCTGCCGTCCACCTCCACCATGTATCCGGTGGTGGGGGAACTCAGGTAGAAGACGAGGAAACTGGCGTTGCCGGTGAGATTGTTAAAATTGTTGACAGTTACTGTGAACCGACCATTCGTAGCAGCAGTGTAGGCGCCGTTGGTTCCGACTGGTAATGCGCCATAACCGGCTTGGTTTGCTTCTTCGTTCCAGTTGAAATTGCTGCCGGCGGTGGGCTCGAAGACCCCTACCTGATCCCCGTAAGTGCCGGGAAAACCATCCATCACGAAGGCGGCCTGGCTGTTGAGAGTGGAGACAGCGCCGGTCTGCGCGGAGAAGCTGCCATCCTCGACAGCTTGTGCGCTGTTGTTCAGGAAGTAGGCGCTGGTGGGGCTTGTCATCCAGAAAATCTCGGAGAGAGTTGCACCGTTGCTTAGCGGCAGAGTGACGATTCCATTGCCGTCGCCGCTTGGGTCAAACGTGTAGTTGGCACCGGCGCTTACCGTGAGACCGGCGCCATTATTGTCTTCGACGTTGGAGCCGTTCACATAATCCACGGTGCCGGTGGTGACATTTCCCGCGCCGTCAGTGGTAAAGACGCCAGCCGTGTGAATGGCAGGCTGGATAAGGCTAGTGTCGATTGTGTCTCCACGACTGCCTAAGACGTAGGATCCGGCGGTTAAGGAGTTGGTGGCGGAGAAGGGACCACCGGTTTGCAATTCAGCCTGTCCGATTTCTAGCGAGCCGGAATTGGGATTCGCCAAGAAATAGAACTCGGTCGGACTTACTACGTAGTAATTACCCGAAAAA
>JBAWFQ010000207.1:0-6103 GCA_049592035.1 Terriglobales bacterium | reverse complement strand
GGAGTTTTACTTGCCTTGGCTTTCGTTTGCTCCGAAGTACGCTTCATGGCGGACCGCGCTGACTAAGCATGCGTGCAGCATCGGTTATAGCTCGCCCGGCGGACTCGCTCTGATCGGCTTCGCAGCTCGATAAGCAACGACGGTCTGATGGCCAAGAAGTTAGGCTTCGCGTCCGCCTTCATGCACTCAAAGACTGCTACTGAGGAATTGCTTTCTGAGAAAAGGGGAGATTCTTCAGTCGAAGCTCCTCGGAGCGAATAAAGTCCATAAGCTTGGACTTGGCCACAATGAAATGCCTGGCATCGCGTTTCAAGAGGCCCATGCGTGTGAACTTGCCGAGTTGTGTCGTGACGGTTTCCCGGCTTGTGCCAATCAAGTTGGCCAGATCTTCATGGGTCAGGCGGACGCTGATTAACGCACCTCCAGGAACCTCATGTCCGTATTTTTCGCTCAACTGGAGGAGCGCTCTAGCCAGACGGTGATAGGACCAGGTATGGCTGAATCCGGCCAGTCCCCTCTCCACTGTGGCTAATCGTTTGGAAAGCAGCCGAATGAAGTTCAGAGCGATGGCGGGGACTGCGGACAAGAGTTCCACAAATGACGCGTGGGAAATAATCGTCACCAGAGAATCCTCAGTGGCGATGGCCGTGAAGGCTCTTCTCTCCTCAGAGAGAAAAAGTTCGCCGAAGACCTCATCGGGCTTAAGGATGTGCAGAATGGTTTCCCTCCCCTGATCAGAAAGGGAAATCAGCCTCACCATACCTTTTTTTAGGACGTAAAGGGAATCGGCAGACTCGCCTTCGCGAAATATTGTTACCCCACGGGAGAACCACTTCTCGGTACAGAGGTTGGTGATCCGGCGCGCATCCCGCTGCGCGACCCCATGAAACAGGTCCACGGCAGTGACATAATGTGGCCACACGTTCTTCGCAATGACTGGTTCTTGCACGGAGGATGCTAGCACCAGACTGCTCGCGTGTTCAATGCCTCGCCATAAGAGCGAAGCTTGACCTCAGGAAGCGTCGCACCTGTGCAATCCTCCCAATCTCTGACTCGGGCGTTGAACCACCATTACCGGCTGAGCTCTGTCTGTCCCGGATCGAGGTGAGGAGCACTATGCACAACAGACTTAGGACGTAGAACAAATAAGCGGTGGGGAAGACATGCAGCGGTAAATCGAGGTGGGCAGAAGCAGGAGGCGGATCGGCAGCGTAGAGCGAACCTCCGAACACCAGCGGCGCGGCCCAGGCGACCCAGTCCGGGTCCATCGAGAAGAAGATCGAACAATAAACGACACAGATCACTCCAAACGCCAGTAGCTCCTTGACGGTGCAGAGCGGCTCTTTCTCAGGATCTCCCATGGCTGGTCTCCCTCGATCAAAACTGTAGGTTAGGTGCGGCGCCAGTTCCGTGAGAGGTTTCACAGGTCGAAGGAAATATATGGTCAGGCGGTCTTGTGTAAGAACGGCCAGGAGAGTCGGGGCGGAAAGTCATCTTCACCTCTTCACCTGACAACTTGTGAAAGGTTTCACAGATATTGTTAGAGGTTTCACACACAATGTTTCCGACTGAGAAACGCATTGAGGAGAACAACAATATGGCGGAATTAGCAGACAGTGGTATCTGCAAGGAGTGGTGGGCGAACCCGGCGGTAGTGGGGCTAATGGGTTTCGGCCTGACGACGATGGCGACGGGCTTGCATAACGTGGGATTCTGGAGCGCCGGGCCAACCTTGGCGCTGGCAATTTGTTTCGGGGGCACGGCGCAGTTTATTGCCGGAATCGTGGATCTTCGCAAAGGTAGCATCTTCGGCGGGTCCGCCGTTATGTCCTACGGTGCCTTTTGGTGGTCACTATTCGTGCTGCTGTACGTGCAGCCGAAGACGGGCATTCCGGCGGGTCATCCCGAGGAACTTGGTTTCTTCCTTATGTGGACGCTGTTCACATTTGCTTTTTGCGTTGCGGTCCAAGGTGTCGGGAAGTTTCTGGCGATCCTGTTCTGGCTGCTTTTGCTGGCCTTCATTCTGCTGGACTTCGTGGTCTTGGGCAAGTGTCCAGCGCCGGTGGCGGGGTGGGAGATCTTTATCGTCGGCTTGATCGCCTGGTATATCGCGATGGCGACGCTGGCGAACACAGTTTACAAAAGGAAGGTTCTGCCCCTTTCCTAGAGTCGAGGATTCGCGTAAGAAAAACCAGATCTATCTTCCACGCATGCGTGCCTGGCATCTGAGGGCCGCGATTGTGATCAATGACTTCTTCAACAGTGGACAAGGATAGCGAAACAGAATTTCGGAACAATGGGGCGGTCGTCAACCGGCCGGAACGCAACGATGAGTTGGGAGATTTCACCACGACGTGGCGAGTCGTTCCCATTTCCTTACTGGCCACATTGATTGGTGTGGTCTGCGCATTTGTCGCACTGGCGCTGCTCCGTTTGATCGGGTTGTTCACCAATCTGTTCTATTTCGGCCGCTGGAACACAACGATGGTTTCACCGGTTGGAAACCATCTGGGCATATACAGCATTTTCGTTCCCATCATTGGCGCACTCATCATCGGTGTCATGGCGAGGTATGGTTCCGAACGCATCCGAGGCCATGGCATACCCGAAGCGATCGAGTCTATTTTGCTGGGCGGCAGCCGGATTGAACCCAAAGTCGCGCTTCTCAAACCACTCTCTTCGGCAATCTCGATCGGTTCCGGCGGCCCGTTCGGCGCAGAAGGCCCGATTATCATGACGGGCGGCGCGGTGGGCTCGATGATCGCCCAGCTGTTTCACCTGACGAGCGCAGAGCGCAAGACGCTTTTGGTCGCAGGCGCAGCCGGAGGGATGTCCGCAACCTTTGCTTCCCCGGTGGCGGCAGTGCTATTGGCTGTCGAGCTGCTACTTTTCGAATGGAAACCGCGCAGCCTGATTCCGGTGGCATTGGCCAGTGCAATGGCTGCGGTCGTGCGTAGGTATATCTTGGGGTTCGGCCCGCTATTCCCCGTGCCGGCCCACCCATTGTTCATCGGGCCAAAGGGACTGCTCGGATGCGCCCTAGTTGGTCTCCTGGCGGGAGCCCTGTCAGCCCTGCTGACGCTATCGGTATACGCGGCTGAGGACGCTTTCCAGCGGCTGAAGATCCACTGGATGTGGTGGCCAGCGATCGGCGGGCTGGCCATCGGCTTGGGAGGTCTCGTTTTCCCGCAAGCACTGGGCGTTGGTTACGATACCATCGCCGCGCTGCTTCAGGGGAACGTAACTTCACGCGTCATTCTCGGAGTCTTGCTTGTCAAATGGTTCATTTGGGCGGTGTCACTCGGCTCCGGCACATCGGGCGGCGTTCTCGCCCCGCTGCTGATGATGGGAGGCGCACTGGGCGGCCTCGAAGCAATGTTTCTTCCCAATGAAGGCGGCGGCTTCTGGCCACTAATCAGCATGGGTGCCATTCTTGGTGGCACGATGCGTGCTCCGTTTACGAGCATTGTTTTCGCCTTTGAGCTTACGCACGACGCAAATGTGTTCTTGCCTTTACTAGTCGGGAGTGTCATCGCCCACGGTTTCACTGTCTTGACGCTGCGGCGGTCGATCTTGACCGAGAAAGTTGCCCGGCGCGGCTACCACCTAAGTCGCGAGTATGCGGTCGATCCACTGGAAATTCTTTTTGTACGGGAGGTCATGCGAACGAAGGTTGCGGTGTTGCCAGCCGCGAGCACGCTGGGTGAGATCGGGTACTCGTTGCGGGTAGATCACCGCCAGAAACAACGCTTGCTGCCTGTCGTGAATGCGGAAGGACAGCTTGTCGGTGTAGTGACGCGCGGGGATATAAACGATCGGATGGAGCAGAATGGCGATGCGGCCTTACGATGGCCGATCGGTGATCTGGTGCGAACGAGCGCGGTCGAGGCTTATCCAGACGAGCCGCTGCGGGTGGTCGTATATCGCATGGTGGAAAAGGGTTGCACGCGAATGCCGGTCCTGGAGCGTGGCACGAGAAAATTTCTAGGTTTGGTATCGCTCAATGATTTGCTGAAGGCTCGCTCGCTGCACTTGGAGGAAGAGAGCCGCCGCGAGCGAAGTCTCAAATTTAGATAGGTTCTATTGAAGGGGTGCTATCCGCGTCTCCTGGCTGGGCACAAATTTCGATATACCAAGAACTGAGGAAAAGGAACTTTCCATCACGCGAATGCCCTGTGACCGCAGCCGGAGTTACCCGCCAATTCGGTCGCGGTCACGATGAGCAACGAAATCAAACCAAGCACGGTGGTCGATGAAGCCGGTTTCAAAAGAGGGAAACACGATGACTGAAGCGACCGTAGGCCGATCTTACTCGTACCAGTGCCAAGAATTCATCAACGGATGGAAGGACCGTGCCTGCGGCGCGGGTAGGGAAGCTCTCACCGATATATTCGTTAAGGCTTTCAAAGAAGCTTCGACGGTTCAAGTTGGAACCTCACGAGCCAAGAACCCCGCAGGTTCGTTCCCGGAAGATTTGAGTTTGCGGGATCTGATCTCCGGTTCGATTGAGGATGGGCTGCCCTTGCTCTTCATTTTCTCCGATCACTCGGCGCTGGAGGTGAAGCGGGACGATGCTGGTCTGCAAATCAGCTCGCGGATGTACAACGAAGGCGTTGGGAAGTAGGTTTCGGCTAATTTTGGAATCGCATATTTCGCATGGTTGATTTGATCCTACATTTCTTCTGACAGTGTCTAGACGTCACTGGCACCGATGTAGTCGAGAGCTTTTGGTAATTCTCGGCTGCATCTTGCATCCGCGATCGCAAGCTGCTGCAAATCGACGCCAATGACGATGAGGTTCGGTACTTGGCGAGTGACGGGCAACCCGGAACTTACGTAACGGGAAAGAGTCTCACCGACGCGCCCCAGAAGTCGGCTTGGGGGAAGTTTCACGAAAATCGGTAATGGGAAACGCGCAAGCATCCAGGATTTTGTCTCCAGCCTAGCCGACTTCTCAGGACTAAAGGACCGTACACTGAGGCTGCTGTCGGCCTGCACAATTTTTGCGCTAGCGATTGAGAGCGGCGATGGTAACCGGTATCATCGTCCACATTGCTAGATGCACAGCACCAGTATATGGTCATCGCACAGCGAGCGGTCGAGCGGCCTGCCCGGCATGCGGTGGCCGCTACGGCGGCTATAGCGGCTACAGCAGCTACCCGTCGTACTCGCCCCCTTCCTACTCCTCGTCGGGGAGTAGCGGGGGCAGCAGGAGCGGCGGCGGGTCGGGCAGCAGCGCAAGGCCGCGCTGGTCGCCAGCAGGTTCGTCCGTGGCGTACACGCCTGCCGAGGTGCGGGCACTTACGCCGGTGCGCGACAGCGTTGAAAAGCGAGTGTCCTTGCCTGAATTTCGGGATGTCTTTCTCTGTCATGCGTGGGACGACAGGGCAGGGGCCGCTAAGGAACTGCACGATCTGCTTGAGTCACGCGGTGTCTCGGTCTGGTTCAGTGAGAAGGACGTCGCGCTCGGCACACCGTTGCTCCGCGAAATCGACAAGGGACTGGCGAAGTCGCGAGTCGGGATCGTGCTGGTGACCCCTGCGCTGCTGCGCCGCCTCCAAGGAGAGGGTATCGCCGACAAAGAGCTATCGGCACTACTAGCGCGTGACCTGCTCGTTCCCATCGTGCACGACACTACGTATGAAGCTCTCCGCGAGGTCAGCCCCCTGCTCGGCTCGCGAAGCGGCCTGAGCACCGCAGAAGCGCCGATGTCAGACGTCGCGGCCAAGCTCGCCGAACTGGTCGCCATCCAGTAACGACAAACGCCCAAGCATCCAAGGATTTTGTCTCCAGCCTAGCCGACTTCCTATTACCAATCAGGGTCGATGAGTGACTCGGCGATTTCGCACTCGTCGCGATTGTCGTAGCGAGCCAACTGGGATCAGTGAACAGAAATCAGGGATCGCAACATTCACACTTGACATTGACAGATAATCCACTACCATATGGTTGTGGATAAATTAGGTACAACGTTTGCGGCTTTGTCTGATCCAACCCGGCGGGCGATGATCGAACGACTCTCACATGGGCCTGCCTCTGTGCATGGATTGACGGAACCGTTTGCACTCTCGCAGCAGATGATTTCAAAACATATCGCCTACCT
>JBAWFQ010000206.1:0-4605 GCA_049592035.1 Terriglobales bacterium | reverse complement strand
GGGATTTCCTACATCAAGGGCAGCGCCGAGGTGAAAATCGAATTAGCGGAGGGCGATCGGCCGCGACGGGCGCAATACCGGGGGCAGGGCGTGGTCGCCGGAGGAAACGTTACGGTGGTTGCGGCATTCGACCTGGCCACGAACGCGTGCGGAACCAAGGTGAATTGGCAAGGAGAGGCGCAGATCTTCGGCCGGCTTGCATCGGTGGCAGGAGGCATGCTCGAACCGCTGGGCAAGAAACAGATTCAGAAATTGATCGACGCGCTGCAGGCGGCGCTGGCGTAGCACGTGTGGCGCGGGCGCCCTCGCCCGCGAAATGTTTGCCAAGGCAAAAAAACGCGTTGGTAAGAACAAGGCTGAAAAAAAGTGGCTGACGCAGAAAAAAAGAACGGTAGCAGACAGTGGGTAGGCGCTTCGCTTCCGCGCAAGGAAGAAGACCGTCTGCTGCGCGGACGAGGCAAGTTTGCCGACGACATCAAGCTTCGCGAGATGCTCTATCTCCGGTTTGTGCGCTCCCCGTTCGCGCATGCGCGCATCGTGAGTGTAGATACGTCGGCCGCCGAGGCGCTGCCGGGCGTGGTATGCGCGCTTACCGGCGGAGAGATTGCCGCACAAACCCAGCCCTTCATCGAAATCGGCCCGGAGCACGCACAGAAAATTCGGGACTTTCCGATGGCTGTGGCCAAGGTGCTTTACCAGGGCGAGCCGGTTGCCGCGGTGGTCGCGGAGTCTCCAAGCCTGGCCGACGATGCCGCGGAACTCGTGCAGGTCGAGTACGAACCGCTGGAACCTGTGGTCGATGCGGAGCAGGCGCTTACTGATCGCAGCATTCTGCACGAAGAGGCCGGCACGAACCGCGTTTGGAACGGCGTCTGGGAATACGGCGACATTGAACGCGCTTTCAAGGATGCGGCTTATGTGGTCGAGATCGATCGTCTGCACTTCCATCGTTTTTCGTCGACGCCGCTGGAAAATAACGTTGTGATCGCGGAATGGAATCCCAAGGACGATCGCATTTACTACTGGTGCAATAATTCGTTTCCGTCGTTCGCGATCCAGTTCCTGGCGGCGCACCTGAACATACACATCGATAAGATCCGCGTGCAGACTTTCGACATCGGAGGCAGCTTCGGGATCAAAATCACCAGCTATCCTCAGATGGCGGTGTGCGCTCTGGCGTCGAAGAAGGCTGGCGGTCGGCCGGTGAAGTGGGTTGAAACCCGCTCCGAGCACATGGTTTCGAGCGCCCACGGCAACGAGCGCACTTTTCGCAGCACGCGCGTCGCGCTCGACAAGAACGGAGTCATCATGGCCCTCGATTCGCGCCACATCGACGACTGCGGCGCTTATCCGCGCTACGAGCCTCTGGGATGCGTCATCTGGTCGCAGGTTTTTTGCGGCGTTTATCGCTTCAAGAACGCGCGCATCGATTTCTGGCAAGCGGTCACCAACAAGTGTCCCGTTGGCCCCAATCGCGGGTACTCTCGCATGCAGCACCTCTGGTTTTTGGAGCGCGTCGTCGACATCTGCGCCCACCAAATCGGTATTGCACCGGACGAAATGCGCCTGCGCAATTACATTCGCCCGGAAGAATTTCCCTACACTACGCCTAACGGGTGCGTGTACGACTCCGGCGACTATCCGAAGATGCTTGCGGTCGCGAAAGAGCTGATCGATTGGGATGGTTGGAAGAAAAAGCAGGCCGAGGCGCGCAAGGAAGACGAAGGCCGCATGATTGGAATCGGCATCGGCACTACGCTCGATTCCGGAACCAACAATTTCGGCCAGTCGCAGATCATCAATCCCTACGCGCCTTTTTCCGGCAACTCGCAGGGCGCGAACTGCAAGCTCGATATCTATGGCGAAGTGGTTGTGTCGGTTGGCTCGTGTCCGCAAGGTCAGGGACACGAAACTACAGCGGCGCAAGTCGTTGCCGATGTGCTTAACATTCATCCCGACCTGATCACGGTGCGGACCGGCTTCGATACTGAGCGCAACGTGCACACCGGCTTCTCGGGAACCTATGCGAGCCAATTTGCGGTTTCCGGATTGTCGGCGGTTCACGGGGCTGCGCAAAAACTCAAGTCGGAAATGAAGCGGCTCGCAGCCTTTACTCTCGAAACGCAAGAAGAGGATCTCGAATTCGGCGTAGGCCAGCAGGGGCCGGAGATCAAGGCCAAGAGCAGCGGGAAATCCATCAACTACTGGGGCCTGGCAAACATTGTCAACGTGAATAGCGCCGTGCTTCCGTCCGAGCTTTACGATGTCACGCTCAACTGCCGCTATGTGTGGCGCGCGCCGTTCAAGGTTCCAGATACGAAAGCAAAATACGGCAGCCTCACGTTGACTTACGCTTCGCAACTGCATATCGCCGTCGTCGAAGTGGACCGCGACACTTTTGTCCCCAGAATCCTCGACTACGTGGCGGTCGACGATTGCGGAACGGTGATCAATCCGCCGATTGTCGAAGGGCAGGTTTATGGCGCGACCGCGCACGGCATCGGCGCGGCGCTGATGGAAACCTGTGTCTACGACCCTGTGGGCAACATGCTGACCAGTACGTTTAGCGATTACACTCCGATCACGTCCATGAATATTCCGAAGATCAAATACGGTCACACCACAACACCCTCTCCGCACAGTTATAGCGGCGCGAAGGGCATGGGTGAAGGCGGAGCGGCTCCGGTGCATACGATTTCAGCGGCGCTGCAGGATGCGCTGTTTGCGCGAGGTATTTTTATCAATGACTCGTTTAATAACGCCGACAGCATCTTTCGCGCGCTCAAACAGCGCGAGGGCGGACAGCTTGCGGAGTTGGTGAAGATGGAGAAGCGGACTTAGGACGCGATGAAGAAAGTTTGCATCATCGGTTGCGGCGCTATCGGTTCGCTCTACGCTGCGCATCTCGCGCGCGTTGCCGAAGTCTGGGCCCTGGTGCGCCGTGAAGACCACGCTGCCGAATTGAATCGCCGCGGTCTGCGCGTCAGCGGAGCCCACAACTTCGTGGTTCCGATCAGAGCCACTACCAACGCCAAAGACCTGCCGGATTGCGAATTTGGCATCGTCGCTACGAAGGCGACGCAGGTCGCAGAATCATTTCGGCGGGTTGGTCGCCGCTTCGATCAGGGAGCGGTCGTCTCGGCGCAGAACGGAGTAGGCAGTGAGGAAATTATCGCTACTCTGACACGCGGCTACGTCGTTCGCGCCACCACTTTCATGAGCGGCACGCGCCACAATGACACGCATGTGCAGTATGAGCTTGACACGCCTACGTGGATGGGGCCGTTCGAGCCGACTGGCACGCCATTCGCCGTAGTCAAAGAAGCTGCCGAGCTTATCATCGCCGCCGGTCTCAAGGCCGAGGCGCTGGAAGACGCGCGGCCGGCGCAGTGGTCCAAGCTGATTTTTAATTCGTCGGTGAACAGCGTCGCGGCGCTGACCGGTTTGCCGCACTCGCCGCATTTCTCCGAGGAAGGGAAATTCTCGGACCTCGGGCATCTGCTGCACGCTTTGATCGATGAAGGCAAACGTGTGGCCGAGGCCGCCGGCGTGCGCCTGCACGAGGATCCCTGGGAGATGAACCGGATCGGGGCTATGACCAATCATCCGCCCTCGATGCTGCACGGTGTTCGCCACAGGTTGACGACCGAAATCGATTTTCTCTCTGGCGCCATCGCGCGCGAGGCGGAGCGTCTCGGCGTTCCCGCGCCGTTGCATACCGCGGTTTACCGGCTCATCAAGGGCAAAGAAGCAGCGTGGAATTTTCAGGACGAAAATAAACCAGTAACCGTGCATTGAGATTGCGAAGTGAAACTGCCATGGCTTGGCCTGCAGACAAATTAAAACTCGATCGCGTCCGCGCGCTGATGACGGATCAGAATCTCACCGCCTTGGTCTGCCGCGCGCCGGATAATGTCCTTTATCTCACCAACTATTGGTGCATGAAGGGATATGATACCGTCATCTTTCCGCGCGAGGGCGAGCCAACGCTGATTGCGCTCGAACCGCAACAGGCCGACGCCGAACGCAACTCGTGGACCAAAGACATTCTCTACTTCAAGGGCTATGACGAGCGTGATCCGCGGCCGCCGCAGTTTCGTGCGTGGGACCGTGTCTACGAAGTTCTGAAGCGACGCGGCCTGACTGACAAAGTTGGTGTCGAACTCGACATGGGCACGCAGTCGGCTGACCGCATGGTGGGCGAGCCGACCACGTTCATGCTTTCTTATTTCGAATCGTTCAAGAAATTTTGCGGCGAGGTTGTGGATGCGACGCCGTTGCTCAACGAAGCTCGCTCGATCAAGACCGCACAGGAAGTCGAGCGCATGCGCTTAGCCAACGAACTCGCCGCTCTGGCCATGGACTACACGCGCGAGCATATGCGTCCCGGCATGAAAGAGAGTGAAGTCGGCGCTATGTATGAAGGGTTTGTCCATGGAATCGGCGTCGGCTACAAAGGCAAAGTCGAGATGGCGCGTGCGTTCACGCTGGTGTGGTCGGGCAAGGGAATTGCCACGTTCACGGCCACCGGCGATCGTCCCATTCAGAAAGACGAGCCCACGCTGTTCGAAATCTGGGTCTGCGCCGACGGCTATTGGACCGATC
>JBAWFQ010000205.1:0-3272 GCA_049592035.1 Terriglobales bacterium | reverse complement strand
GGGTATTGTTGCAGCGCTTCCCTTCGATGGAGAGACAAGAGATGGATTGGAAACGGTTGGTCCAGTTTGCCCTGCAGGGTAGCAGTGATTTGGAACAATATGCCATCCTGCTGATACGGGTTTCGATCGGGCTGTTCTTCGCCATCTCCGGGGCTAACAAATTGTTTGTCGCAGGCGGCACGAAACCTGTTTACGACACGCTCGTTAAGGCCAAAGCCCCGTTTCCCCGGCAACTGGCTTATTTCGTCGCGGGGGTCGAGTTCGTTTGCGGGTCCTAGTTGACCGTGGGGTTTCTTTCGAGCGCAGCCTGCGTGGCTTTATTGATCGATATGACAGTCGCCACCCTGACTAGCGCGGTCTCGACCCTGCCTAAGGGACTCTCGCCACTTAACTGGCTCGACGATTTCCTCTACCTTCCGGAAGTCCTGTACGTGCTCTTCTTTCTCTGGCTGATCTGCTCCGGTCCGGGAAGGTTCAGTGTCGATTACTGGCTCGCCGGAAAGTTGCTTGGGTGATCGATCGTCGAAGCCTAGCCAGGCGGCTGAACGAAGTGGTGAAAACTGGCATTCCGGTTTAGAGTCACGAGACGCGAGCGCCGCATACGTATAATCCAACCGCTGTGAGGAACAACAATGAAACGGACGAGCTTTCAAGAGGACATTCGCCCGCTCTTTACGGAGCGAGACATTCGAGGCATGAGCAAAGCGTTCAACCTGGAAAGTTATGATGACGTCAAGATGCGCGCGGCCGCCATTTACGACCGCATTCGGGGAATCGGTGGCGCGGTAATGCCGCCTCCGCCCCCGAGAGGGGAAGGTCCGTGGCCTCAGGCTCGCATTGAGCTATTCGCAAAGTGGATGGCGGACGGGTACCAACCTTAGGCGAAGTCATCTCATAAACGGCCTCTTTGCATGCTGCACTTTCAGCACGCGTAACGTGCAAAGTGCCCGGGCCCCGCCCAGCTCCGAACGACGGTTGAAGAAACTTGGGATTAAGCTCCCGGCATCGAGACCCCCAGTCTCCGTCGTATCTCAGCAAAAGTCATTTGATTCTCGCCGGGAGTTTGTTAATTACTGCCGCCCCTGCGTTGCTCACGACTTCGTCCTGGGAATCCGTGCCTCCCGAACAACCGATTGCGCCGATAATATCGCCCTGGTCGATCAATGGAATGCCGCCTCGAGATGCAATGACTCCATCGAACGCGAGCAGATAGTTGAGATGCATAAGCTGGATACCGTCCTCGAAGACCTTCGTTGGCCGCCGAAAGGTCACAGCTGCTCGCGCCTTGTGCTGCGCAATCTGAATGGAGGCAAGCATCGCGCCGTCCATTCGTTCGAAGGCAACTAAGTTGCCGCCGGAATCGGCTACGGCTACGTTCATTTTCCAATCCCGCTTCCTGGCCTCTGCCACAGCGGCTTGAATAACCGCCCGGGCTTGCGCGAGTGATATCGGGCGGCCATAGGGTACATCGAATGGCATTTCGTCTGGGATGACATCAAGAGGATTCGACGTGGGCGGTACTTCGAAGGCGACTTCGGCTGTGTTGCTCGACATAATTTACTTCCGAAAGGCTACAAAGTTATATTCAAGGACGCTTACGCGATTCTGAGTGAACTTGCGGCACGACGTTATCAAAGCAGAAAGGTGGGCTTTGAACAATTAGACGATGGTATCGGTTGTATCTGATGCGG
The DNA here is from genome assembly GCA_049592035.1 of Terriglobales bacterium. Taxonomy (GTDB): domain Bacteria; phylum Acidobacteriota; class Terriglobia; order Terriglobales; family Acidobacteriaceae; genus Acidiflorens. The sequence continues at coordinate 1,581 of JBAWFQ010000205.1, read as the reverse complement.
GAACCTAGGCCGCCCTCGCGGAATTTTCTTCTCCCGGGAACACGCGCACCTGGCGCCGCTTGGTCAAAAACGCAATTCCCCACTGCAGTATGACGAAGAAACGGTTCGCGAATCCGATCAAGAAATAAATGTGCACAGCCGCCCAGACAATCCAGGCTGAAAATCCCGTGAAGCGTAAAAACCGAAAATCCGCGAGGGCATAGGTGCGGCCTACAATCGCCAGGTCGCCCTTGTCCCAGTACCAGAAGGGCGCCGCGGGCCGCTGTCCTTTGACGCGACGCCGAATCAAGCCGGCCACGTACTTGCCCTCTTGAATGGCCGGCTGCGCTACTCCAGGCATGACCATTGGCTCTTTCGTCTCGATGCCCAGCAAATTCCGTGCCTGCGCCACGACGTGCGCCGTGTCGCCAATCGCAAAAATCTCGGGGTGCCCCGGCACGGAAAGATCTGAGTTCACGATAACCTTTCCCGACTTGTCCATGGCCGCTCCTAGCCATCGGCCTGCGGGAGATGCAAGCACGCCCGCGCTCCACAACACCGTGCCGGCCAGAACGCGCTCGCCATTGGCGACGATCCCAGCGGCGTCCACGTTCGTGACGCGGGTGTTCGTGTACACCTTCACGCCCAGGCTCTCCAGATGGCGCTGCGCCTTGGCCGAAAGGACATCCGGAAAAGTCGGAAGCACCCGCGGGGCCGCCTCGTACAGAAGGATAGCCGCCGAGCGAGGATCGATGTTGCGAAAATCGTGCGCCAAGGCCATGCGCGACATTTCCGCCAGAGTGCTTGCCATTTCCACGCCCACCGTCCCCGCGCCTACCAGGACAAACGTGAGCAGTTGGCGTATTTTCTCCGTGTCCGCTCGGTCGAGCGCCGCAATCTCCTCGGCGCGCTCGAAGGCCAGCAGGATCTTGCCGCGAATCAGGTCGGCGTCGTCCAGCGATTCGAGGCCTGGCGCCGTGCGCCGCCAGTCCTCGTGACCAAAGTAGTTGTATTCAATTCCGGTCGCGAGCACGAGGAAGTCGTATGGCACCACGTGCTGTTTCAAATGAACCAGCCGCTTTTCCGTGTCGATGCCGCTGACTTCGTCGAGCAACACCTCAACATTTTTCTGGCGGTTCAGGATGGAGCGGAGCGGCCCGGCAATTTCGTCGGCGGATAACAGCCCCGTGGCCACCTGGTAGAGCATGGGACGGAAGAGATGGTAGTTCCGTTTGTCGATGAGCGTAACGCTGACAGGAGCCCTGGCCAACTCGCGCGTTGCGAAGAGTCCGCCGAAACCACCGCCAACAATCACCACGCGCGGCTGTGTTGCGCTCAAGATTGCCTCCCAGATTGCGTGATTCCAACACCGCAATAGAAGCCGATCAGAACTTTTCAAGCCACCAGCAAGATCTTCCCGCTACCACCCTTTTCTGCCGCTGCTTGAGCCTCGGCGGCTTCACTGAGTGGCAGTTTCTGGCTTATCGGGATTACCAGCTTGCCATTTCGCACCGCTTCGGCCATGAACTCGAGCGTTTTCCTGTCGAATTTCGAGAACACGTGCACCACCTTCACAGATGGGTACTTCGCGGCGTTCTGCGG
>JBAWFQ010000204.1:0-8753 GCA_049592035.1 Terriglobales bacterium | reverse complement strand
CGCGCGAGCGTGCTGGCGTGGGTGGGCTGCATCGCCGGTGCTCTGGAGGAAACCGAATATCGCGGCAAGCTCGCGGCCGCCGGGTTCGAGCAGATCGAGATTGAGCCGACAAGAATTTATCGCGTTGAGGATGCGCGTGAGTTTCTGTCCTCGTCCGGCGTTGACGTGGATGCAATGGCTGCGCAGGTCGATGGAAAGTTCATGAGCGCTTTTGTGCGCGCGGTGAAACCGAAACGCTGACAATGGAATCTCACTACAACGTTCTTTTCCTATGCACGGGAAATTCGGCGCGCTCCATCATGGCCGAAGCGATTCTCAACCACAAAGGAAAGCCCGTCTTCACCGCTTATAGCGCTGGAAGTAATCCCTCGGGAACGGTTCGGCCCGAAGCGCTGAAGCAGTTGGAGATGGCTCGAATCCCCACTACCGGCCTGCGCAGCAAAAGCTGGGATGAATTCGGGCGACCCGGGGCTCCCACAATGCACTTTGTCTTCACGGTCTGCGACAACGCTGCCAAGGAAACTTGCCCGCTCTGGCCCGGACAGCCCGTGACAGCGCACTGGGGCATTCCCGATCCTGCCGCCGTTCAAGGAACATCGGCCGAAATCGAGCGCGCCTTCCGCGAAGCGTTTTTTGTTCTTGACCGGCGGATCGGCCTTTTTCTGTCTCTCCCATTGGCCGCCCTCGATCGCTTCGCTTTGAAAAAAGAAGTGGATCGCATTGGAAAGCAATGACCCGGCAATCATAGTGCCATGACAACAACGAAGTGCGCCCGACGTCTCGGCTTTCTCGACCGTTATCTCACCGTGTGGATCTTCGCCGCCATGACCATGGGAGTCGCTTTGGGCTGGCGACTCCCGGGGGTTGTGCCCTTCCTGAATCGCTTCAGCATCGGCACAACGTCGATACCGATTGCGGTGGGACTCATCGTCATGATGTATCCGCCCTTTACCAAGGTGCGATATGAGGAGTTGCACGAGGTGTTTCGCAACCGGCGAGTGCTTGGCCTATCCCTTCTTCAAAACTGGGTGGTCGGCCCAATCCTGATGTTCGCCCTGGCTGTCGTGTTCCTGCGCGGTTATCCCGAATACATGGCTGGACTCATCATGATCGGACTAGCTCGCTGTATCGCGATGGTCATTGTCTGGAACGAACTGGCCCGGGGCGATACCGAATATGCTGCTGGCCTGGTGGCCTTCAATTCCCTGTTCCAGGTGTTCTTCTACTCGCCCTATGCGTGGCTCTTCATCACGGTTCTGCCCGCGAAACTCGGCCTCCACGGCGCCATCGTCCATGTCTCCATCGCGGAGATCGCCAAGAGTGTCTTCATTTATCTTGGCATTCCTTTTCTCGCTGGATTCGTAACCCGCACGCTCCTGCTCCGCATGAAAGGGCGCGAATGGTATGAGCGCGCTTTCGTTCCCCGCGTAAGCCCGCTCACGCTGATCGCTTTGCTGTTCACGATTGTGGTGATGTTCTCGCTGAAGGGCGCATACATCGTTCGGCTCCCGCTCGACGTCCTGCGCATCGCGGTGCCCTTATTGATTTACTTTGTGCTGATGTTTCTGGTGTCGTTCTACATGGGGAAAAAACTCGGCGCCGACTACTCGAAGACAGCCACGCTCTCGTTCACCGCCGCCTCCAACAACTTTGAACTCGCGATCGCCGTCGCCGTTTCCGTTTTCGGCATCAACTCGGGAGCGGCATTCGCGGCTGTCATCGGCCCCCTGGTCGAGGTACCCGTGATGATCATGCTCGTCAACGTAGCGCTCTACTTCCAGCGCCGCTATTTTGCCGAGGCTGATCGTTTGACAACCTTCCCCGCCTCCACGTAACGTCGAATTTTTGGTGTTCTGTCGTGGAGGCTGAATGAAATCCCGTTTCACTTCTATACAAACAATAGTTATCTGTTTCGTTCTGTGCTCGCTGGCTCTCGGCCAGGATCTGGCTTCGTTCGAAAAGCGCACCACCGTGAAAAAGCTTTCGAACGGCCTCACCATCATCATCTGCGAGCGCCCCGAGGCGCCGGTCTTTTCCTTCTTCACCCATGTCGATGCCGGCTCGGTGCAGGATCCGATGGGCAAGACAGGTCTCGCGCACATGTTCGAGCACATGGCCTTCAAGGGGACCGACACGATCGGAACGCGCGACTATGCCGACGAAAAAGTTGCGCTGGCAAAAGTTGAAATGGCTTATGCCGCCTACATTGCCGAGCGCGACAAGCCGGTAGACCGCGACGAGCAGAAGCTCGCCCAACTCGAACAAGCCTGGAAGGACGCAATTGCCGCTGCCGACAAGTTCTCCGCGCCTTACAACAACGAGTTTGGCAAGATCGTAGAGGGCGAAGGCGGCGAGGACATGAATGCCTTCACCGACTGGGATGAAACTGCCTACCACTACTCGTTTCCCACCAACCGGCTGGAATTGTGGGCCTATCTCGAGTCGGAGCGCTTTCTGCATCCCGTCCTACGGCAGTTTTACAAAGAGCGCAACGTGGTGATCGAAGAGCGCCGCATGCGGGTCGATAGCGATCCCATGGGTCGGCTTCTGGAGCAATTTACGGAAGAGGCATTCGCGGCTCATCCGTATCATCGGCCGACCATCGGATGGATCTCGGACTTGAATTCGTTTTCGGCGACCGACGCACAGGCTTTCTTCGATAAGTACTATGTGCCCTCGAACATGGTGGTCACGGTGGTGGGAGACGTGAAAGCTTCGGAAGCGATGCCCATCGTCGAGAAATATTTCTCGCGCATCCCGGCGCGTCCCAAGCCGGACACGGCGACCACCACCGAGCCGCCGCAGAATTCCGAGCGCTCGGTCGTGCTCCACGACCAGTCGCAGCCCGTCTATCTCGAAAGCTATCACCGCCCCGATTACCGCAGCCCCGATGATCAGGTCTACGATGCCATCGCCGACCTGATGTCGAGTGGCCGCACGTCTCGTCTTTATCGAGCCCTGGTTCGCGACAAGCAGATCGCGTCCGACGCCGAGGGATTCACCGGTTATCCGGGAAATAAATATCCCCACCTGTTTGCGTTCTACGCCACTCCGATCCCCGGCCACACGACTAAGGAAGTCGGCGATGCCATCCACGTGGAGATTGAACGGCTGAAGAAAGAAGACATTTCGGATGAAGAGCTGAAAATGATCAAGACGCGTGCCAAAGCCAACCTGATCCGATCATTAGGATCGAATGAGGGTCTGGCGTTCGCGCTCGGCCTCTATGAGGCGCGCTATGACGATTGGCGGGAGCTGTTTCGCTCCGTCGACCGCATCGAAAAAGTTACCAAGGCGGATATCCGGCGGGTCGCGAGCGAGACGTTTAAACCCAATAATCGGACGGTGGGAATCATCGAGTTCGCTGGCGGGCCGCCGGGAATGGGCGCCGCGCCGCAAGGAGGTGGACAGTGAAGCGCGCAGCCCCTAAAGGGGCAATTGATATCGAAGTCCTTTCGGTATCGCTAAAGCGATACCCTGATACGAAGCCACTGGTCGCGGTTGCTTTCGTACTGTTTGTTTTCATTGGCTTGTTCGGTGGCGGCGTACAACTGTGGGCGCAGGGGCAGCCAGCTTCGGCGCAGACTTCGCAGCCGGCATGGCAGCAGATTCCAATTCCAAAGTTGCCCGAGTTTCATCCCCCGCAGCCGACGCGTTTCGTGCTGCCAAACGGCATGGTGATTTTTCTTCAGGAAGACCACGAGTTGCCGACCATTGACGGCACGGCTCGCATTCGCGGCGGCGAGCGCTCCGTTCCTCCGGACAAAACCGGCCTGACTGATGTTTATGGTGAAGTGTGGCGCACCGGCGGCACCAAGACCCAGACTGGCGATCAACTCGACGACTTCCTCGAACAGCGCGCCGCCAAAGTCGAAACCGGCGCCAACATCGACTCCACCACCGTGAGCTGGTCGTGTCTGAAAGAAGATTTCGATGATGTGTTTCGCGTGTTCGAAGATGTCCTGAAGAATCCCGAGTTTCGCGCCGACAAAATTGAAATTGCGCAGAAGGGAATCTACGACGCCATCTCGCGCCGCAATGACGATCCCGGGCAGATTGCGGGACGCGAAGCGGCCATTCTGGTTTACGGCGCCAATAATCCATACGCGCGAGTCGCCGAGTATAAAACGGTGGCGGCAATCACGCGTCAGGATCTGATCGAGTGGCACGGCAAGTACGTTTACCCCAACAACATCATTCTTGGAGTGGTCGGCGACTTCGACTCGGCAAAAATGGAAGCTCGTTTGCGCGAGGCCTTCGCGTCGTGGCCCAAGGGGCCGTTTGCAAAAACGGAGACCGCGCTACCCGTCCCTGCCAAGCCGGGGTATTACCAGGTCGACAAAACCGACGTGAATCAAAGCCAGATTCAAATGGTAGCGGTGGGTATTATGCGCAACTCTACCGATTACTTCGCGACCTCGGTGTTCAACGAAGCTTTTGGGGGAGGATATTCGTCGCGCCTGTTTAACGACATTCGCACCACCAAAGGCCTCGCTTACGGAGTCGGCGGCGGAGTGGGTGCCGGATGGGATCATCCCGGGATGCTGCGCTTCATGGTGAGCACCAAAAGCAAAACAACCATCGAGTCTATTCAGGCGCTCGATGAGGAGATCGCCGATTTAGCCAAGCGCCCCATCAACGATGAGGAAATCAAGCGCGCCAAGGACGCGATCCTGAATTCCTTCGTTTTCCGTTTCGATTCGCCGGAGAAGGTTTTGCGGGAAAAAATGGCCTATGAATTTTACGGCTATCCCCTCGATTTTCTGGAAAACTTTCAGAAGGAAATAGAAAAAGTTACAAAAGAAGATGTGGCGCGGGTAGCGACAAAGTACATTCACCGCGACCAGATGTCTGTCCTGGTGGTGGGCAACGCGAGCGACTTCGACAAGCCCTTGTCGTCGCTAGGGACGGTGAACAAACTGGACATAACGATTCCGCCGCCACCGCCGGGGCTGATGCCGGAGCAGGGAGAGCGCCGGTAAGCTGCGGCGAAACGAAATATCTGCCCTGCTGCGATCACTCAGTGAGTGTAAAAAGAGATTTGTCGCCCCCTGACAGATTACTTCCGGCTGGCTGCCAATGGCTCATGTTGCAATGACAACATAAATATGTTGCACTGACAACAGAACTATGTTGTAATAGCAACATAGAGGTGACGAGCCATGAACGAGTCCCTGGACGCGATCTTCCAAAGGCGAGCGGTTAAGGTCTTTGAACCCGTAGAAATTTCCGAAGGGCTGCGCGAGCAAATTCTCAATGCAGCCCGCCATGCCCCCTCCAGCTTTAACGCTCAGCCTTACAAGTTTTATTGGGTGCAGTCCGCGGCAAACAAGACTGCGGTGGCGAAACTGTGCCTCGGACAGAAGCCCGCGGAAACCGCCTCCGCACTGGTCGTGGCCGTTGCCGACCTCGGATCGCTGTCTGCTACATCGCAAGCCCAGCTGGAGTGGATGCGCAAGAGCGACTTCACCGGAGAAAAAATTCGCGACTACGAGCAGAAAGCAAAGATCGGCCGGATACTGTTCATGCCTGGGCCATTCGGAATGTTCGCCGCCATCAAACGGGCCTGCTTCTGGCTGCTAAATCTGCGCAAGGTGATCGGGATGCCGCCGCTGTCCCGGCAGGACTTGTTCAAATGGGCGACGAAGAGTACTTCGTTGGCTTGCCAGAATCTGATGATCGCTGCCGAAGCGCTGGGAATGAACACTTGTCCGATGGAGGGCTTTGACGGCCGCAGGCTCTCTCGATATCTTGGGTTGTCTGGCCGACACCATGAAATTGTGATGGTGATTGCGATCGGGAAGAAAGCGCGCGCCCACAATGAGCCGCCACAGTGGCGAAGACCTCTCGATGCAACGGTGACCGTCCTATGAACATCCTCCCAAGAAAAGAGATTCCCGATGACATTCTGAAAGACTCGGTACTCGCCCATATTGCAGCGGCGTATTTCTCGGTGGGAAAGAGACTGGAGCGAAAAACCCGGTGCTCGCCGACACGCGGCTTCATCCTGTCGACATTGCGTGGCGGAACCGCGCTGAATGCGAATCAGATCGCCACGCTCCTGGGTCTCGACCGGACCGTCGTGCACCGGTCTATCAAGTCAATGGCCAAGGAAGGACTCGTGTCGGAACACAGGGAAAATTCGGGCAGAGCAATTCGAGTCCAGCTGACGGCCAAAGGACGGAAGTATCGAGAACGACTAATCGAAGCTCGGGTAGCCGCCGATGAGAGTGTCAGGCGGCAAATGACCTCGGAGGAGCGCGAGACGCTTCTTCGGCTTTTGAAGCTAGTTGTGGAATGTGAGTTCTGAGGACGGTTTGCCCCGACCCGATTTGACAAGGCTCCGGACTCAAGGTATCGTAGGCGAACAAAGGGCGAATCTACGCCACGCCTATGTCCTCGCTCCCGCTGTTCTCGGCTGCCGATTCCGACCCCGAGTCCCGACCCAAGCTGATCGGCATCGCCCGCCTCGCCGCCGATGCCGACTCGCTCCGCGAGGGGCACAACGTTGAATACTTCACGCTTGGAACGCGCTCCCTGCTCAGCCGTGTAGTAAGCGCTCGCAAACTTCCCTTCACCTGGGCCATCAATCCCTATCGCGGATGCGAGTTCGCCTGCAAATACTGCTACGCGCGCTATACCCACGAGTTCATGGAACTGCGCGACGGCGTCGATTTCGAACAAAAGATTTTCGTCAAGCAACAAGCCGCGGCGCTCCTCCGATCGGAATTGAAGAAGGTCAAGCGCGGCGAAGAGATTGCGATTGGTACTGCGACCGATCCCTATCAGCCGGCGGAGCGCCGCTTCGAAGTGACGCGCGCCATTCTCGAAGAATTGGCACAACACTCGGGCTTGGAAATCGGAATTGTGACCAAGTCGAACCTGGTCACGCGCGATGCGGACATCCTCCGCCGAATCGGGGAGCGCAGCCGCATCTTTGTGAATGTGACCGTGACTACGGTGGATGCCGACCTGGCCCGCAAACTCGAACCGCGCGCCCCGCGCCCCGATCTGCGGCTGGAGGCAGTCCGGCAGTTGAATCTGGCGGGCGTGGATGCAGGCGTGATCTGCGCTCCCGTGCTGCCCGAGATCACCGACGGGCCGCGAGATCTTGAAGCCCTGGTGCAAGCCGCCAGCGCAGCGGGCGCCAAATATATTTTTGCCAATCCGTTGTTTCTCAAGCCGTGTTCGGCGGCAATATTCATGCCCTTTATCGAACAGCACTTCCCTGCCCTCGCGGAACATTACCGTAAACGATATGACGGTCGCGCATTTCTGCCCAAAGGATATGGGGAGCGCTTGTCAAGGTTGATGCCGGCATTGAGGCGCAAGCACGGAATTGGAAACCAGCACGCGCGCAGCAGTCAAAGAGCGCATATCGAGTTCGCCCAGATGGAGTTATTTTGAGTTGCCAGTGGAGCGCCGGGCGTCCTCGCCCGGCCACTCCGCAACTGGACGGGCGAGACGCCCGTCCCTCGACAAGCAAAGCCAGCCTATAATGTCTATTCCGCCATGGCCTCCCCTCCGCAATCTGTCCCGCCGCCGCCCCGCCTCAAAGACAACGCCCGCCATTTCTGGCATCGCGTAAGCGAGGGGATGGAGTTAAGCCAGCTCTGGTCGCAGTTTGAAAGAGACGCGCGCTCCAGCTACCGGCTCTACTCCGCGGGGTTGGATAAGCTTCCAGCCGAGCCGTCCAAATTAAAACGGGCCTGGCAAATCGTGAAGGCGCTCTTCTGGGCGATCATGGAAAAGCTGACCCCGGCGCGCCGCGTGCTGCTGCTGCTGGCGCTGATCCTGCTCTTGTCTCCTTCGGGCGGTTTTTCTTACAACAGCGGCGACAAACACGTCGAGGTGCAGGGACTGGACCTGCATTTCTGGGGCGGCGTGTTGATGTTCGTCGTCCTGCTGCTGGAACTCGCCGATCGCGTGGTGATGAAACGCGACCTGGAAATCGCCAAGGATATTCAGGCGTGGTTGTTGCCGGGCGCGCCGCTGCAGATTCCCGGATACCAGATCGCCTACGCGACCCGCCCTGCAAATACAGTGGCGGGCGATTACTACGACGTGATCCTCAGGCCGAGCCGCGAACCGAAAGACGATCGCGTACTTTTTGTGGTGGCCGACGTAGCGGGAAAGAGTATTCCAGCGGCGATGGTCATGGCCACCTTCCAGGCAAGTCTGCGGACGTTGTCGACCGGCGGCGCATCGCTGCCAGAAACGGTCGCGGGCGTGAATCGCTATTCGTGTTCAAACAGCCAGGGCGGCGTGCGCTTTACCACAGCCTTTTTCGCCGAACTGGATCCGGCAACCGGAGACGTGGCTTATATCAACGCCGGTCACAACGTTCCCATTCTGCGCAGGAAATCGGGAGTGCTGGAGCGACTGGAAGCTGGGGGCGTTCCCATCGGCATTTTTGCGGACTCCGCCTACCAAACGGGCGCGGCCCGCCTGGACAACGGAGACTGGCTGGTGATTTTTACCGATGGCATCGTCGAAGCCCAGAACGCGAAGCAGGAGGAATTCGGCGAACCCCAGTTGATACGCCTGGTGGATCGCGAATCGGGATCAGCTCCAGCGGAGTTGCTGCGCAGCCTGCTGGTGGAATTGGATCAGTTCGTCGGCAACACTCCGCAGCACGACGACATGACGTGTCTGCTGCTGAAGAGAAGCTGAGCTGCTCACCGCCGAGACGCCGAGTTCGCCGAGAAAATAAAAATCAGGCTTACGGCATCGCTGGAGCGATGCCCTGATAC
>JBAWFQ010000203.1:0-14321 GCA_049592035.1 Terriglobales bacterium | reverse complement strand
CTGGATAGGCTTCTTCATCGGATCGGCGAGAGCATTCGCGGGCACTGATGGCGCTGGTTTCGGCGCGATCTCTGGCATCTGCTGCTGCGAGAATCTCGGCAGTCTGAATCGGATTCTGCCCATCTTTTTACTCCATCTCTGGATCAAACTTGGCCGAGGTCGGCCCCATTCGACCGTCTCCCTATCCCGCCATTTACGTGGGGACCGATTCTGCAACACACTCCGCACGGCCAGTAGCAAAAGGAGCATCGCGGCTACCCAAAGCAACGGCGTCAAGAGCGAGAAGCTTCTGGGAAAAGGCATGGCACTCATGGCATACGAACTCTTTCCTTGCCCTCGCGGGCGAAGAAGTCATCAAGCAGTTTGCGCGCCTGCTGAAGCTTTCGTGCGTCTGCCTGGTCGCGAATTGCGAGGACGGAATCAGGCGACAATTGTCTGCCTTCCGATGCCGCTTGAGAGGCTGCATGGAAGAGATTCAAGAGTGCGTAACGCATCGCCCAGACTTCGGCCAATACCAGTTCGAAGGGATCAGCGGGCCGCTGTCGCGCAGCGCACAGAGCGGTCCCGCGCAGCCACTCGGAGAGAGCCTGTCCCGCGCTTTCGGCGGCAGCTTCTATCTCTCCTAGTTCTTCGGGAGTCAGTCTCGTGGCCGCGGTCTTGGTGCGGAAGCCGGGCTTCGCCTCTTCTCCGAACGGCAAACTGGACTGTGGATCAGCTTGAACGCGGGGACCACTCATTGGACAAACCGCCTTGTTGCACTACTGCGCTTGATTCCGCTGCGATTAGACTGCGTAATTGCTAGTTCACAGGAAGCTCCTGCGCTTCAACGCGTTTACGCGATTCGACGCTCTGGGCCACCTGTCTCAAACAAACCTCATCGTTCGATATCGCAGTCACTCAGCGGAGACGAATTTTGTTGACGCAGCGAAAGTTAACCTGCGTAAACGCCGAAGTTTCATCTGGCGTTCCGCAGTTCCCAATTTGGGGGTGACGTGTCCACCATTCTTCCGGTGCGAAGCACCGCCTCGCTCACATCTCGCCATATTCCAACGCCAACGTGTCCCACGCCTGCTTCACGTCTGGCGACTGCCAGGCACGGCGAAACAGATTCTGAATGGACTTCCAGTGCTCCATGGGGAAGACGAAACTAATTCCGTTGTCACAGGCACAGAAATTCACATCGAACTCTTGGTTCTCCATGATTCCAACGTGGGCGTAGAAATAGTGTCCTTTCCATTGAGCCAGTGGGCGAGTCAAATCGAGCCCTTCCAGCATCCTTCGGAATTCCGCAGTTCTCGCGTATCCATTTACCGGATAGCGTGGCGCAAGCGGGCCAGGAAAATGCAGGTAGGGAGAGAAATCGTTCCCCTCCTCTCGCACCAGATCGAGGCGGTATCCGCCCTCCTCCTGGGATGGCAATCCGCGCTGCATTGGGGCTTCAAAGTCATCGTCGTCGCCAGCGGGTTTCGGTCGTAAGGGCTTGCGGTGAACTGCGTAATGGCCTCGGGCACAGACGCGCCAGAGGGTATTCCAGTGCGGCCAAATTACTTCGTTCAGCTTTTCGATATTCGAGAACGTTTCCTGATCCAAGAGCGTGTAGAGATTGCGAACGGCGAGCAGTGGTCGTCGGCGCTTCTGAGCCGGGTCTCTGAGCATCTGAATCGTTCGCGTAACGACTCGACGGAGGTCGTCACTATCGACATCGTCCGGCTCCTTTGCAGCGACTTGTTTGTCCTCGGGAAGCGTCATCAAATAGAGGAAGTCTAGGGAAAGCTTCTTCCTTCTGCGGGTGATTGCGTAAACGGCGAGAAATGCCTCAAGAATCTCGGCCAGAGAGTCATAAGAAAGCTGGCCTTGTTCGGTACTCATAAATGACTGCGCACCCTTGGCGCAATAGTAGGCAACGAGAGCCCATTCAGCCTGCGTGAGCGGCATATGTGCCTCCGCTTTCCCGCGAATATTGAGCAGAGAATCGGTCGGCTCAGTGAGCAGGTTTGCCAACTCAAGACGGTCGTCTCTAGCCGACTCCAGCAGTTGCTTTGCGGCCTCGGATGTCGAGACGGTTTGGCCGGTCTTCTGGGCAATGACTTCCTTCAGTGTTTCCAGCCTGGAACGGAGTTCTTCGGAGATACGGATGGAAATCACCGGCTGATGAGCGGTTGCCGCTTTTTTTGCCATGCACCATCCTCGTTGGAATTGTGTAACGATACATATTGACTGTATTGGTATGTCTGGGCTAGTGTCAAGGGCAACGTTGTTTCTTGAGGTTCCTCTATGACAGCCAGCCAGCTCCTCGGTGCCGCCGCACCAGCCCCAACTTTCGAACACTTCGTCGACGGAGACACAGCGGCCACGTTCCTAGGTATCACGCGACGTACGCTGCTGCAAAAAGTCCGCGATGGCAAAATTCCCGGTCACGCGCTCGATCCATCGGCAGAAAAGAAGGACTGGAGGTTTCTTTTATCGGAACTCCACGCCTACATGGTAAGCTGCGAAACACGGCCACCTGGAGCACGCAAACCACCAAGGAGGGTTTGATGCCCAGGTATCAAACAGGCAGTCTACGCAAGATAATGCGCGCGCAGGGTCTGACGTGGGTGCTTCGCTATTACGCTACTCGCTCGGATGGGAAACGAGTCGAACGCACGACCGCTATAGGTCTTGTCAAAGATATCGGTCCCAGCCCGGCGCATGCATCGAGAGAAGTGGATCGTCAGAAGCTGCGCGAAACCATCAACCAATTGCAGCCCTTCCAAGGAACGCCGAGAACGTTTGGTCAGCTTTGTCAGGACTATATCGAAAACGAGCTGAGAATCGACCAATCGGAATCAGCGCGTCCCAAAGCATTTCCCACAGTCGAAACCTACGAGCGACACCTTATCAAACGCATCATTCCACGATGGGGGAGATTAGCACCCTTAGCCGTGGAATCGAGGGATGTCGAGGCGTGGTTTCGGGAACTACGAAAGGGGAGCGCTCAGAAGAAGGTGAAACCGTTAGCCGATCCTACGATCGACAAAATCCGCCGCATCATGAGCCTGGTCTTCAAGCACGGGCAGCGATGCAATTTCCTCCCTCGCCAGCAGGAAGGCAATCCCATGAACTGGGTGAGCCAACGAACCACGAGCGACTACCGGGCGATAGTCATGACGCCGAAGCAGGCGTTCGAGGTTCTTCTCAATACTCCAGAGCCAAGGCGAACGTTAACTCTAAGCGACGCGGCCACTGCTCTGCGCGTATCAGAACTGTTGGGCTTGATGTGGATGGATCTCGATTTCGAGGGGTTGGTGATTTACGTGAGACGAGCTTATGTGTGGGGAAGATTCAAGGAGCCGAAGTCGAAAGCGTCAAGGGCTCCCGTTCCCATGCATCCGCTTTTGGCTGGCTTCCTCCTCGCATGGCGCGAGAGAACGAAGTATGCCAAGGAGAGCGACTATGTGTTTCCCAGCGTGAAGCTGAGAGGCAAGAAGCCGCTGTCCGCGTCCATCATGGTGCAGAGATACTTGCGCCCCGCAGCCATCAGCGCCGGCGTGATTGCTGCGAACTGGAAGGGGCGCTTCGGTTTTCACAACTTTCGCCATTCACTGGCGACGGCACTGGTGAAGCTGAAAGTGGACCCCAAAACCGTGCAGGGCGTTCTGCGGCACGAGGACTTTGGCACGACCATGGAACTCTATGCGCAGTCCGACATGGAGTCCATGCGGGATGCGCAAGGCAAGTTCCTCGAACAGTTGATGGGGGACAAAATTCACCTGCTCACAGAGCGAGTTCAGTGAGAATCATGGGTTGGATCGTGGGTTGGAAATTTCGGCTCTCGGCCGCCAAGTTCTTTAGAATGATGGTGGCCAGGGACGGAGTTGAACCGCCGACGCCAGCCTTTTCAGGGCTGCGCTCTACCACCTGAGCTACCTGGCCACTGCTGTCCCTTCATCTCTACAGCTCTGTTCACAAAACCACTCGCGGCCAATCTGGCCGTGCACCGTGCGCTCTCACTGGGCGGGATGCCGCGAAGCAAAACAGCCAACGCGCTGGGACCGTGCGGAACCTTCAAATTATAGCAACGCCGTGCCATTCGTTCAAAATCCCTCCCGAAGATTTTCGCCGCGTCTTTTCCGCCGCTCGCCGTTCTCCCGATGCTTTCGCGGCGCTCTTACTCAAATCGTCTTCATCAAACAACCACCATCTTTCCGGCATTCAGATCTGGCTGTTCGGCGTGCCATTCACGATCGTTAGCGCACAGCGATTTACTCCAAACCAATATGGAATCTCACGATAATCCGTCACGTTAAATACCGCAAGATCGGCGTCCTTCCCCGCTTCCACGCTGCCTTTTCGACCCGCCAATCGTAGCGCCCACGCTCCGTTAACCGTTGCCGCCACAATCGCCTCTGCCGGAGACATCTTCATGTGCGTGCAGGCCAGCGACATCGCCATCGGCATGCTGAGCGTTGGCGAAGACCCCGGATTGTAGTCGGTCGCAAGCGCCACGGCCACGCCAGACTCAATGAACCGCCGAGCATCCGGATATCTCGCCAAGCCCAGAAAATAATTTGCCCCCGGCACAAATGTCGCAATCGTGTCGGTCTGCGCCAGGACAGCCAGATCGGTGTCGTTCACGTAATCCATGTGGTCGAACGATGCCGGATGATATCGCAGCAGCGCCCCCAGCCGCGTTTCGCTGAGTTGCCCCACATGTGCGCGGACCGCCAGACCATGGCGCTCCGCAGCCGCAAAAATCACATCAGTCTCCGCCGCGCTGAAGGCTCCGCGATCGCAAAAGACATCCACAAACTGGGCAAGTTTGCGCTTCGCGACGGCCGGCATCATTTCGTTCGAGACCAAGTCGACATATTCGGCCGAACGTCCGCGATACTCGGGCGGGACTACGTGCGCGCCCAGAAGAGTTGAGACCACGGTTCCCGGCCATGCCCGCGCCGCCGCGCCGATAGCTTCGAGCGACTTCAGTTCCGATTCAAGGCTCAGACCGTAGCCTGACTTCGCCTCGACGGTCGTAGTCCCGTGAAGCGCCAAATCCGCCAGCACCGCGAAAACCTTCTGTGCCAACGCAGCTTTGCTCGCCTCTCGCACGCCGTCGATACTCGAGCGAATTCCTCCACCCGCCTCCGCAATCTCTTCATAGCCGGCCCCAGAAATTCGTTTCTCAAAATCCACCAGCCGCGGATGCACAAACACGGGATGAGTATGCGAATCGACAAATCCGGGCAAGACGACGCGTCCGCCGCAATCGATCTCAACAATCTTTTTACGATTTTTCTTCAGCCAAGGATCGCGAAGCGCGTCCTTTGTCGTGCCGACGGAAACAACCTTGCCGCCCAGGCAAAGCACGGCAGCGTCAGGAATAATTCCAAGCTCAGAAAGGGAAGCGCCGCGTAGCGGCCCGTCCGTCGCCGAACGCAGTGTGAGTAACTGGCCGATGTTGGCCAGCAGGAGCGCTGACGTCTTATGCATTCCTGCTCCGGGCCAGGTCCTCATAAAGAAGCCCAATGTTCCTCCGAGCCTCCGTGTCTCCGTGGTAGGTGTTCATCGCCGCGCCATAGGAATGCGCACGCCCGTTTTAGCGGCAAACTCCCGAGCCGAGTCATACCCCGCGTCAACATGCCGAATCACGCCCATCCCCGGATCGGTAGTCAGCACGCGCTCGATGCGCGAGGCCATCATCTCCGTACCATCGGCAACCGTGACCTGCCCAGCGTGCAGCGAATACCCAATGCCCACGCCGCCGCCGTTGTGGATCGAAACCCACGATGCGCCCGCCGCCGTATTCACCAAAGCATTCAGCAGCGGCCAGTCGGCCACCGCGTCCGAGCCATCTTTCATGCTCTCGGTTTCGCGAAACGGAGAAGCCACCGACCCGCAATCCAGATGATCGCGTCCAATCACGATGGGAGCCTTGATCGTCCCCTTTTTCACCAGATCGTTAATCGCCAGCCCGAACCGCGCCCGCTCGCCATATCCCAGCCAGCAGATGCGAGCCGGCAGTCCTTGAAACTTGATGCGCTTGCGAGCCAGTTCAATCCAGCGCCGCAAACTGCGATTCTCCGGAAAAAGTTCCAGCACCAGATCGTCGGTGACCGCAATATCCGAAGCCTCGCCCGAAAGCGCCGCCCACCGGAACGGCCCGCGCCCCTCGCAAAACAGCGGCCGAATATAAGCCGGAACAAATCCGGGAAAGTCATAAGCATTCTTAACCCCGCGCTGAAACGCGAACGTACGAATGTTGTTCCCGTAGTCAAACGTGACCGAGCCCATCTTCTGCAGCCGCAGCATGCCCTCGACATGCCGAGCCATCGCGTCGAGCGACCGCTCCTGATAAGCCTGCGGATCGTTCTTTCTCAACTCGACAGCCGCCTCCAACGTCATGCCATTCGGCACATATCCATTCAAAGGATCGTGCGCCGATGTCTGATCAGTAAGAATGTCCGGCACCACGCCGCGTTCAGCCAGTTCCGGAATGATATCGGCGCAATTGCCGACGAGCCCAACCGAAACATTTTCTTTCTTGCGCACCGCGTTCTTAAGAATGCGCAAAGCCTCATCCAGCGTAGTAACCAGAAAGTCGCAATACCCAGTCTTAAGCCGCTTCTTGATGCGTTCGGGATCGACATCAATCCCCAGAAACGCCGCGCCCGTCATCGTAGCCGCCAGAGGTTGCGCGCCTCCCATTCCGCCCATTCCGCCGGAGACGATCAGCTTCCCACTCAAATCTCCGGCAAAGTGCTTGTCGCCTGCGGCATTGAAGGTTTCGTACGTGCCCTGAATAATTCCCTGCGAGCCTATGTAAATCCACGACCCCGCCGTCATCTGCCCATACATCATCAGTCCGGCGCGTTCCAGTTCGTTGAACTTCTCCCAGTTGGAAAAATGTCCAACCAGGTTCGAATTCGCAATCAGCACCCGCGGAGCATACTCATGCGTCTTGAACACGCCCACAGGTTTGCCCGACTGCACCAGCAAAGTCTCATCGTTCTCCAGGCCCTTCAGCGACTGGACAATAGCGTGATAGCAATCCCAATTGCGAGCCGCCTTCCCCGTGCCGCCATAGACGACGAGATCCTGAGGCCGCTCAGCAACGTCCTCATCAAGATTGTTCATGAGCATGCGCAGAGCCGCTTCCTGCTGCCACCCTTTGCAGGAAAGCGAGTTGCCGCGCGGAGCGCGAATGCGGGTGTAAGAAGCCGCAGGAGTTTCGATATCAACTGGCATGCGAATATGGTAGTTCTTCCGGCGGTGAATCATCAATGTGTCATGGGACGAGCCTTGCGTAAGCCTTGACGTTAATCCACAAGCTGGACGTTAAAACCGTCATTGTGTTTCACTTTGACTATTATTGTACAATTGTACATATGATATACTCTAAACTATGGAGATCGTGATTGACACCTCCGCGATTCTCGCTGTGATTGGGGAACAGCCGGAAAGGGCGGAGTTGGTGCGTCTCACGCGCGGGGCAAGGCTAGTGGCCCCGTCCTCGGTCCACTGGGAAGTGGGCAATGCGTTATCCGCCATGTTCAAGCGCAAGGCGATTGGACTGGATGAAGGTTTGAAGTTGTTGGAGTCCTACGCCGCAATTCCGATACGCTTGACCGATCTAGCGTTGAAGCAGGCGGTTGAGTTGGCGGCTCGACTTAATGTTTACGCATACGATGCATACGTGATCGCGTGTGCCGTGAACCAGAGAGCACCGATCCTGACGTTGGACCGCGGATTGAGAGCGCGAGCCCGCGAATTGAAGCTGAATGTGCTGGAGGTGAATGTTCGATGAAATCCTATACCTACTCTGAGGCGCGCGGGAACTTTGCCACGGTGCTCGAAGAGGCCGAACGAGACGGTGCCGTTGAAATTCGCCGGCGCGACGGCGCAATCTTTCGTATCTTGCCCGCGCCAACCCCCCAAGGAAGATCCAAGGCGTCGCCGCTGGATGTGAAGGGCGTGAAGTTAAAGGTATCCACTGCCGATCTGGTTGCGATTGTGCGGGAGGAACGGGAGCGGGGATAGAGAGAGCTACAAACTTCGAAATCCAAGAAGAAATTGTCACCCTGAGCGAAGCGAAGGACCTGCTGTTCGCCGCAAAATTCTCATCCCTCGTCCGAATCGGAACGAATCAGGTTTTCCCTGAGACCTGAGACCTGACACCTGACACCTGCCTTCCTACTCCCATTCAATCGTTCCAGGAGGTTTAGAAGTAATGTCATACACCACGCGATTCACGCCGCGAACCTCATTCACAATCCGATTCGAAATAGTCTTCAGCACTTCATAAGGCAGAGGAACCCAATCCGCAGTCATGCCATCTTCGGAGTGCACAGCGCGCACAGCACAAGTGTAAGCATAAGTCCGCTGATCGCCCATAACTCCGACCGACATCACCGGCAAGAGCACGGCAAACGACTGCCAGATTTTCTGATACAGCCCAGCTTTCTTGATCTCGCCCACCACAATCTCATCGCACTCGCGCAGCAAGTCGGCGCGTTCCTTGGTTACCTCACCGAGAATGCGCACCGCCAGTCCCGGGCCAGGAAATGGCTGCCGCTGCAAAATATCTTCAGGCATGCCAAGATCGCGCCCAATCCGCCGCACTTCATCTTTGAATAGGTCTTTCAGCGGCTCGATCAGTTTAAGCTTCATCTTCTCCGGCAATCCGCCGACGTTGTGATGCGACTTGATGACCTCCGAGGGCCCGCGCACCGAGCGCGATTCAATCACGTCGGGATACAGCGTCCCCTGCACCAGCCACTTGACGTGGCCTTCCGTCTGCTCGATGCGATGTGCTTCGGCGTCGAAGACTTCGATGAACTCGTTGCCGATGATCTTGCGCTTAGTCTCCGGATCGCTCACTCCCGCCAGCTTCTTCATGAAGCGATCGGTGGCATCGACGGCAACCAGGTGCAGTCCAAGTTTGTCGCGCAGATTTTGCTGAACTTTGTCGAACTCGTTCTTGCGCAGCACGCCATTATTCACGAACACGCAAGTGAGCCGCGATTCGCCGGAAGCATCGCGCATGGCGCGATCCACCAGCACCGCTGCCACCGCAGAATCCACGCCGCCAGAAAGCGCGCAGATGGCGCGCCCATTGCCGACCTGCTCTTTCACCTGCGCTACGGTTGCATCAATAAAATGTTGGGGCGTCCACGACGGTGTAGCTCCACAAATGTTGAGCGCGAAGTTGCGGAGGATATCCGAACCGAGCGGCGTATGGTGCACTTCAGGATGAAACTGCACCGCCCACATCTTGCGCTCAGCGTTCTCGATGGCGGCAACTGCATCCGGAGTTTTCGCCGTCAATCGGAACCCCAGAGGCAATTCTTCGGCCGAATCGCCATGCGACATCCAAACCGCGAGCAGATGAGGCAGTCCCTGAAAAAGCTGCGAGTCGGCGTGCTGAATCTCGACTTTGGCGTGTCCGTACTCGCGTTTCGCAGCAGGCCGCACTTTGCCGCCGAGGGCATAGACCATGAATTGCAATCCGTAGCAGATGCCGAGCACGGGCAGGCCAAGATCGAAGACGCGCTTATCGGCCAGCGGCGCATCTTTGTCGTAAACGGACGACGGCCCGCCCGACAAAATAATCCCCACCGGAGAGTAGCTGCGAATCTCTTCCAGGCTGGCGTTGAACGGCAGCACAACCGAAAAGACCTTCTGTTCGCGGATGCGGCGCGCAATCAGCTGCGAATATTGCGCCCCGAAGTCGAGGACAACGATGGATTGGGTTTCCACGGATGAGTTTCTCAGATTGACGGTTCAGTTGCAAATGGAGGAACCAGCTGCGAGCTTCGAGCCACGAGCTGCGAGCACCCCGAACTTTCTGATTCGAAGTGTTTGCTCGAAGCTCGTGGCTCGCAGCCCGCAGCTTGCTTATCGCACGACGATATTCACCAGCTTCTTAGGAACGACAATGACCTTCACAACCTGCTTGCCCGCGATCGCCGCGCGCACTTTCTCATCGGCGAGCGCGGCTTGCTTGATTTGGTCCTCGGTTGCAGCCGCCGCCACAACCACCAGGCTGCGCAATTTTCCGTTGACCTGCACAGGAATCTCGATCTCGTCTTCCGCCGCCAAAGCCGCATCGTACTTCGGCCATGGAGCTTTCAGCAGGTTGCTAGTCTCGCCGGTCATCTCCCACAATTCGTGCGTCAGATACGGAGCCATGGGCGCGAGCAGCAAAGCGATGTTGCGCTGCACGTCCAAGATCAGCGACGCGGCAACTTGCCCACCGGCAATTGCCTCCTCTGCTCCGTAAATTTCGTTCACCAGTTCCATGATGGCCGCGATGCAGGTATTGAAGTGCCAGCGTCCCTGGAAATCATGGCTGACGCGCTTGATGGTCTGGTGCAGTTTGCGCTGAACAGAGCGAGCCTGTGGCGACAACGGCACTGTCTGTAGAGACGGGGCTTGCCCCGTCTCAGCAGCGCCGGATCGTCCGACAGGATTCCGAAGATAGAACCGATAAACGCGCCCCAAAAACCGCTGTATCC
Organism: Terriglobales bacterium; assembly: GCA_049592035.1. Classification (GTDB taxonomy): domain Bacteria; phylum Acidobacteriota; class Terriglobia; order Terriglobales; family Acidobacteriaceae; genus Acidiflorens. The sequence continues at coordinate 3,828 of JBAWFQ010000203.1, read as the reverse complement.
CCTCAATCCCCGTTTCCTGCCAGTCCAAATCGCGATCCGGAGGCGCCGCAAACAAGCTATAAAGCCGCGTAGCATCCGCGCCATACCGCTCCACCATCTCGTCGGGAGAGACGACATTTCCCAGATTCTTCGACATCTTCGCGCCGTCTTTGATTACCATCCCCTGCGTGAACAAACGCTCGACGGGTTCGTCGTTCTTCACCAGCCCCATGTCGCGCATAAACTTCGTCCAGAAGCGCGAATAAATCAGGTGGAGAATGGCGTGTTCCACGCCGCCAATGTATTGATCGATCGGAAACCAGTAGGCGATCTTCGCGCTGTCAAACGGAGCCTTATCGTTCCGAGCGTCGGCGTAGCGATAGAAGTACCACGACGAATCGACGAAGGTATCCATCGTGTCGGTCTCGCGCCGCGCCGGGCCGCCGCATTTCGGACACGTCGTGTTCAAAAATGACGGCACACTCGCCAGTGGAGATCCCCCGGCTAGCGTGATCGGCACGTTGTCCGGCAAAATGATCGGCAGATCTTTTTCCGCCACGGGCACTACGCCATCCTTGTCGCAATACACCATCGGGATCGGCGTGCCCCAGTAGCGCTGCCGCGAGATGCCCCAATCCTTTATTCGGAAGGTGACCGTTGCCTTGCCGAATTTCTTTTCTTCAGCGCGCGCCGTCATCTTTTTAATCGCATCGTCGCAGGTCAGCCCGTTGAACTCGCCCGAGTTCACCAGGATCCCGTCCATTGTCGTAAACGGCAGCGGGGGCGCCGTCATGGTTTCTTCCGGATCGGTCGACTGCGGCAAGATCACCAGCCGGATCTCCAGCTTGTACTTCTTGGCGAATTCGTAATCGCGCTCATCGTGCGCCGGCACGCTCATGATCGCGCCAGTACCGTAGTCCATCAGGATGTAATTCGCCACCCACACCGGAACTGCTTCGCCGTTATACGGATTCTTCGCGTAGCGTCCGGTGAACACGCCATGCTTTTCGATGTTGCCGATATCGCCCGCTTCTTTCGCGCGGCGCTGCTCCGCAATCAAGCCTTCTACCTGAGCGCGCAACTCGGGGTTGCGTGTAATCATGTCGCCCACGAGCGAATGCTCGGGCGCCAACTGCACCGAAGTTGCGCCGTAGATCGTATCCACGCGCGTGGTGAACACCGTGATCGTCGATCCCGCCGGACCCACCGTTCCGCCCAGATCGAAATCCACCAGCGTGCCTTCGCTGCGTCCAATCCAGTTCTCTTGCATGATGCGGACTTTTTCCGGCCAGCCCGAGAGCTTCTCCAGATCGCGCAGCAACTCGTCCGCATACTTCGTGATCCGCAAGAACCACTGTTCCAGTTCGCGCTGCTCCACCGGAGTGTTTTCATGCCGCCAGCACATCCCGCCCACGACCTGCTCGTTCGCCAGCACGGTGCAGCACTCCGGACACCAGTTCACTTTGCTCTTTTTGCGATACGCCAAGCCCGACTCGTAGAGCTTGAGAAAGAACCACTGATTCCAGCGGTAGTATTCGGGCAGGCAAGTCGTCACCTCGCGCGACCAATCGTAGGTGAAGCCGAGGCGCTTCATCTGCACCTTCATGGCCGCGATATTCCCCAGCGTCCACTCCTTCGGCGGAGTGTTGTTCTTTATCGCCGCATTCTCCGCCGGCAGCCCGAACGAATCCCACCCCATGGGATGCAGCACGTTGTATCCATTCATCCACATGTAGCGAGCCAGCGCATCGCCGATCGAATAATTGCGCACGTGTCCCATGTGCAACGCGCCGGAAGGGTAGGGAAGCATCTCCAATACGTAATACTTCGGCTTGGTTGAGTGCGCCTCGGCGGCATAGAGCGACGGATCGCTTTGCCACCGCTCCGTCCACTTCTGCTCAATGCGCTGCGGGTCGTAACGGTCTTCGTTACGTTCGAGGCGCGCGGGCGGGATAGGTTTGTCTTCCTTTGACATAGAAAGGAATAGGTCCGTCATGAGTAATCTTTGATTTTACAACGGGCGGGGTATCTGAACGCGGCGTGAACTAGTCTTTAGTCTTTGCTCAGCCGCACCACAATTCCGGCGCCAATCCGCAAATTATCCTGGCGGTCGTTGAGGCCATCGGGAATCTTGGTCATGAAGTATTCGGCCTGTATCGGGCGAATGGAAACGTGCCTCGACACTTTGAAATCAATGCCGCCGCCCGCTGTCATGGCAAAGTTATTTTCGGACGCCCCACTGCCAATCCCTTTGGTTGTCCAGATGCCCCCGAGCAGCGTCTGAACGAACGGCGTTATTTTGCCATGCCTGAAATTCACTCGGGGCCCAGCAAGATAGGTAAACGCCCCTCCGGCCAACGCGCCGTTTGTAGTGGCTGTCGCGCCATAACCGGCCATTTCTCCGACCACGCCGAGCCAGTTGTTGGCGTTGTATTCGAGCTGCCCACCTCCGCCGTTGCCGTTGTATGTTGCCGAGGACGGGAACCCCGGGACATTGGCATTTACATTAAAGCGAACGTAGTAGTAGCCCCCATAGGCTTCAAGTTTCGAGGCTTGCTCCTGCGCCTTCACAATCTGCGCCACCCCAAATAATAAAAGCAACAGGAGAAATGCACACGATTGCTTCACCGTCGCCATGCCTCCATGGGATCTGCGAAGCCTGTGACAAAAGTTGGTGATGGCAGCCCTATCTGATCCCTAGTCTCCGCTCGGTTTCTTCGGCGTCAGATCGCAGGCGTGTCGCACTCGATCCAGATCCAGTCCGGCGGGAGAAAACTCGGCAATCTGCCGCCCGCTGCGCGTGGGCAGTGCGATGTTGAAGACCTGAGCTCCAATCAACCCTCGAACAGTACCTTTGTCCATGGAAAGAAAGTGGCCACGCATCCAGTTCCAGCCCTTGAAGTAGTGGACACCGTCAACCCGTACTTCCACTTCCAACTGCGGCTGTCCCCAGAAGCCGGGGCGGTTTGGCGGAGGCAGTCTGACTCCGGGATTGAAATCTCCCAGTTTCAGCTTGCCGTCGCTGCAAATCAGATTCACTCGAGGCTTGAACTCGGAGTCTTCCTTAAAATAATTATCTGACTGGAGTTCAAAGCGCACTTTGTGCGCCCCCGTCATCTTGTCGGTCGATTCGAAAACCAGCCAGTTTCCGCCGGCCATGACTCCGTCCGATTCGCCCTGATTCGGACTCATAGCGCCCTTTTGCGCGCAAGCCCAAGTTGCTGTACCAAGCACAAAAAGTAAAAGAACGGCGCTTGCCGTCCATCCCGAACCAACTCGTTTAATAAACAAGCGCGATGCTTTCAAGGTTTTTCCTCCAAACAATCACACCCCTCTATAGTATTGAACCCGAAACGTTTCAAAAAGTTGTATGGGATGTTCCCGTTCCTCGGATGTCCCCCATCCGATGTTCCCCGTTCGAAGATACGCGCCCCTCCCAGCGCACCGATACTGATACAAATAATATTGACAATGACCGCGAATCTGCTCATTTCGAACTCGCGGCAGCGCTCCCCTCGCCCTGAATCCCCATCTCCGTTCCCAGAGCCGTTTGCTCGGTCTGGAAATCGCCCAGTGCCTTATCGAGTTTTTCCGCGATCCCGGCAATCTGTTTCCCGTCGAACTTGAACTGTCCCAGTCTCTGCTTCAGCGCCTGGCTTTGTTTCGTGATCTCCACGTTCGCTTTTCCCAGCTTCTTTATGACTGCTTTCAGTCCCGTTTTTTGCGCCTCCGAAAAGCTGCGCACGAATTTTTCGGAGTCCGCCTGGGCCTCTTCCACCGTATCCGTCAAGGGCTCGTTCAAGTGCAATAGATCGATTTTGCTCGCGCTTTCCGCAACGTGCAGAAAAT
>JBAWFQ010000202.1:0-13824 GCA_049592035.1 Terriglobales bacterium | reverse complement strand
AAGGGCATCATTTTACCCTTCCGCGGAGCGCTTGGCACAGTTCACTACAGCCTAGGTACTGGTGCAGTTTGAAGCGGCTTTGTAAGGGCACGACTTCACAGGCTGCGGAAAAACTCCTGATTTCTGCGCGGACGGGAAGGGCACGAGTTCCACTCGTGCCGTAACTGCCGCTTAATCAATGGCGGCTTCCAGCCGCTGGGGGAATGCTGCCGTGCCACTACCACAGTCTCCCCGTTCATCCAGATCAGTCGACAAAAATTCCTGTTGTAACCAGCGTTTGCACTCACAACTTGAGCCCGAGCCCTGGCAACCGAGAAGTGGCAACTGTTCTTAACCTGTGCGCCCCTTGTGCAAATTCCGTCCGCCAAGCCGGAGATCCTCCGCCGCAATGTTCTGCCCGTCGCTCAAACTCCGCCCCTCGTACGCCAAGCACCGTCACTCTCAACCCGAACTTGATCCGGATTCATCTCTTCCAATCCGCGAACCGGAATTCCACCGTTGCACAATTCTTATGGTATTGACCCTCTTTCTTTCCCCGCGTACATTCACACCACTTGCAACAAGTTTTTCGCCGAGCCGCAACCGTGCTCGGTCACAATTTGAAAAGCGGAAACGAAAACAGGCCCTCCTGTGAGGGAGTGAAAGAAAGCCATGAATCTCGAAAGCCAATGGACCGTCTACCGCACCCGTTTCCTGGTGCGCGCCCGTCAACTTACCGAACCCCTCGTCTTTACCGACGCTCTTGGCCGCGAACAATCCGGACGCCCCGGCGATTACCTCGTCGAGTCCTCCGACGGCATAACCCGCATCACCGCCCAAGCCATCTTCGAAGACGTCTACGTGCCCCTCGCCTCAAGTCAATATCCAACCAATGGAGTATCGGGCGTCCTCGCCCGGCCCGTGACCCGAGCCTCGCCGGAAGATCGCCCGCAAGCCGCCGCCTGAAGAGTGTGCGTGAGAACTGGTTTTCGTGCAATCCAGTGGAACTGAACGGCCGAGAATCCAGCCCCGGAGGGGCAAACGAACTTAGCCCAGCGCTTCAGCGCTGGGAAAGTGGCAAAGAGAATTCAAGTCCCAGAGGGACGACCGAGTTCTCACGCACACGCTTGGAAGAACAGGCACCGTAACCGCCTGTGACCACGGGAGTAAAGGACTGGCAACTTGGTACTGGCAACTGGCTACTGTTTTCCTGGGTACCCTTAACACTTTCGGGCCACAAGATGTTGCGTTTATCTCTTGACAGACACCATATACGGGAGTACGTTAAGCATCCCAGAGCACTTTTTTAGACCTCCAACGTAAAGGGGGCAACGACAACGACCATAAACACCCTGGGGCGAGACTCAGAGTTGAGGTGACTTCGCGTCTTTCCCCTTCACGGACAGCCATCCCTCCATAGCGGATGGAAAGCAGATAGAACAAGCGGTGACTTCCCCCGGTCCTGGCCCTGCCAGGCATCCCCTCGGGGGGATTCATCTAAGGAATAGAGCTCGTATGGAGGCGGGGCTGGTCCCGTCTCCGTCGTAGCTTTTAGGAGCCCCGATGGAAGATTTGCTAGCACTCGTTGCCGCCTCCTTTGCCCGATATGGGATCGAATGCCCTGCCACGGATACGGATAATGATCGCAAGGTCGTGGAGAAACAGGCGTCCTCGCCCGTCCCAGCCGATCCCACCACGCTCCCTGAACACAATTTTCGAAAGGACTTGCAGGGCGACCCAGTTCCATAACGAGCAGGTCTTGATTTTGGGTGGCGCAGCGGTTCAGAGTGTGCGCGCGAACTGGTTTTCGGGCAATTCAGTGGAACGGAATGGCCGAGAATCCAGCCGGAGGGGCGAGCGAAAGTAGCCCAGCGCTTCAGCGCTGGGGAAGTGGCAGAGAGAATTCAAGTCCCGGAGGGACGACTGATTTCTCACGCACGCTCTTGAGCGCTGCCACAAGTGCATTGCTGTGACGCAGGTTTGAGCGCCAAGTTCATCTCGCCGCTTGTATTGAGAATTGATAGAGATTCACTGTCATTCGTAGAGATCGACCGCTCTTTGCCATCATCTAATCTAGGAGAAGGAAATGCCCGAAGTGCGAGACCAAGCCAAAACCCAAACCGCCGCCAGCAATACGACCGTCAATAAGCAGACGAAAGCCCAAGGTCTGACCTTCCGCCGCTTTTTCACCAAGCCCGGCGTCTCGCCCTACAACGAGGTCGAGTGGGAACTCCGCGACGCTCTGATCTCCGACTCCCAGGGAGGCATGATCTTCGAGCAGAAAAACGTCGAAGTCCCCAAAGACTGGTCGATGACCGCGACCAATATCGTCGCCTCGAAGTATCTCCACGGGCAGATTGGCACCGACGAGCGCGAGACCGGCGTGCGTCAACTGGTCGCCCGCGTGGCCGAAACCATTCGCGACTGGGGCATGAAAGACGGATACTTCCGCTCCTCCGAAGACGCCGCCACTTTCCACGACGAACTCGTGCACCTGCTCATCCGCCAGCATGTGGCCTTCAACTCGCCCGTCTGGTTCAACGTAGGCTGCGAACGCGTCGAGCCGAAATCCGACGCCACCAACTGGCACTGGAGTCAGACCACGCAGCAGGTGGAATTCGGCGTCACCGGATACACGCGCCCGCAGTGCTCCGCCTGCTTCATCAACTCAGTAAAAGACTCGCTAGATTCCATTCTCACTTTGGCGAAGACCGAAGGCATGCTCTTCAAGTGGGGATCGGGCACAGGTACCAATCTCTCGCCGCTGCGTTCCTCCACCGAAGTTCTCAGCGGAGGCGGCACCGCCAGCGGTCCGCTCAGCTTTATGAAGGGCTTCGATGCTTTTGCCGGAGTTATCAAGTCCGGAGGCAAAACCCGCCGCGCGGCCAAGATGGTAATCCTGAACATCGACCATCCCGACATAGTCGACTTCATCGATTGTAAGTCGAAAGAGGAAGCGAAAGCCCACGCGCTGGTAGCGCAAGGTTACGACGGATCGCATCCTGATTCCGATGCCTATAGCTCCATCTTCTTCCAGAATGCGAATAACTCCGTAAGAGTAACTGACGATTTCATGGTAGCCGTAATGCGCGATACCGATTTCTCCACGCGCGCGATCGTAGACGGCCGCGTAGTTACGACTTACAAAGCCAAAGACCTACTGCAGAAAATCTCCGAGGCCACCTGGCATTGCGGAGATCCCGGCATGCAGTACGACACGACTGTTAACCGCTGGCACACAAGCAAGAATACAGCAAGAATCAACGCCAGCAACCCCTGCAGCGAGTACATGTTCCTGGATGACTCCGCCTGCAACCTGGCCAGCCTGAACCTGCTGAAGTTCGCACCCAACGGCGCCTTCGACGTGGAAGCTTACCGCCATGCAGTCGACATCACCATCACCGCGCAGGAGATTCTGGTGGACAACGCCGGCTACCCCACCGAGATCATAGGCAAGAATTCCCACGACTATCGTCCGCTGGGACTGGGCTATGCGAATCTAGGCGCCCTGCTGATGGCGGCAGGCCTTCCCTACGACAGCGATGCTGGACGCGATTACGCCGCCTGCGTAACTGCCATCATGTGCGGCGAAGCCTATCTTCAATCCTCGCGCATAGCCGAGCAGTGCGAGCCACTGACTCCAATAACCGACACCGTACAAAACAGGCTAGGAGTAACCAAAGCAGAAGACATGCCCGGAGCCGCCTGCCCCGGCTGGTACATAAATAGAGAACCGTTCTTAGACGTAATAAGAATGCACAGAGCGAGTGTCAACAACATAGGCGCTGTCACAAATCACGTAGGGACGGCTGCCCTCGGCCGTCCAGCGGAGCGAAGCTCCGCAGCCACACAACTGTCAGAGCTGATAGAAGCCTCCAAGCAGTGCTGGGATGAAGCCCTGGCGCACGGCGAAAAACACGGCTATCGCAACTCCCAGGTCACAGTGCTCGCTCCAACGGGAACCATCGGCTTCATGATGGATTGCGACACCACCGGCATCGAGCCCGACCTGGCGCTAATCAAGTACAAGAAGTTGGTTGGCGGAGGCATGATCAAGATCGTGAACAACACCGTCCCTGCCGCGCTCTTCAAACTCGGCTACACCCACGAACAGACCGATGCTATCGTGAGTTACATCGACGCCACCGGAACCATCGAAGGCGCTCCGCATATTAAAGATGAGCATCTGGCGGTGTTCGATTGCTCCTTCAAGCCGGCCAAGGGCACGCGTTCCATTCACTACATGGGTCATCTCAAGATGATGGCCGCCGCTCAGCCCTTTATCTCGGGAGCGATCTCGAAGACCGTCAACCTGCCCAACGCGGCGACGGTAGACGATATTTCGGAAACCTACATCCAAGCCTGGAAGCTGGGCCTGAAAGCGGTCGCGGTATATCGCGACGGCTGCAAGCAGGCGCAACCGCTCTCAGCCGCTGGAACCAAGACGGCGAACTCCACCAAGGATGACGCCGCCAGAAACGCCGCAGCCATGGCGCTAACTCAAGACGACAACCTAGACGCTCCTCCGCGCGCCGTGCGCCACAAGCTGAAAGAAGAGCGCATGTCGGTGACGCACAAGTTCAACATAGGAGGCCACGAGGGTTACATCATCGTAGGCCTGTATCCAAACGGCGAACCGGGCGAGATCTTCATCAAGATGGCAAAAGAAGGCTCGACCGTTTCGGGCCTAATGGACAGCTTCGCGCTGGCAACCTCGATCGCGCTGCAGCATGGCGTTCCGTTGAAGCTGCTCTGCGAGAAGTTCGCGCACACGCGCTTTGAGCCGAGCGGATGGTCAAGCAATCCCGACATCGGCTTTGCCAAGTCGATCATGGACTACATTTTCCGCTGGCTGCAGATGCGCTTCCTCAGCGGACAGCAGCAGTTCCTGTTCGAGAACCTGCGTCCCAAGCCGCAAGCCGCGCCGGAAGGAATCGGCGATCTGAACGGGTCGATTGGTTCTGGCCCAACGACGAACGACCAACGACCCGAACAACGATCAACGACTGGAAGCATTCACGCAGCCGACGCGCTCGCCAACATGGTCGACATGGGAGACGCTCCAAGTTGCCACGTCTGCGGTTCGATCATGGTAAGAAACGGCAGTTGCTACAAGTGCATGAGTTGCGGATCAACTAGCGGCTGCAGCTAAGAGTGTAGCTGCCCATGTGGCGCGGACACACTCTTGTCCGCGGCCTTTGACCTTGATCTTGCTTGGGGACCTGACTGACATGAAGAGCGCAATCCAATACGTCATTTGCGTGGGCCACAAGGGGCATGCGGCTTCCCTGGAGTTGCGCAAGATTTATCAGGTCCTCCCTGACAAGGCGGGTTCGAAACACCATCAGATTCGGGTCATCGACGAATCCGGCGAAGAGTACTTATACCCTGAGGAGTACTTCGTGCCCGTGCGCCTGCCGCAAACTGTAGAGCGGGCGGTTCGCAAGGCAACAGCGTAATTTACGCCCCGCGTCGAAGCCACGCCAGTCCTCTGCGCGGTTGCAATAGTGTATCCACTCGGATACAATCAAAACACTTGAATTCGCTCTTGCGATCTTCGGATTTCGATGAGTGGCTCTCCCGTCTCGCCGACCCGAAGGCGAAGGCGAGAATCCTGGCTCGCCTGACGGCTGCAGCGTTGGGGAACTTCGGCGATTGCGAACCGGTCGGAGAAGGCGTTTGGGAGATGCGGATTCATGTCGGGGCCGGATATCGCGTGTATTACATGCGCACCGGATCGACCGTTTATGTTTTGCTGGCGGGCGGCACAAAAGCCTCGCAAGCCAAAGACATTGCGAAAGCAAAAAAAATGGCCCGCGAACTGAAAAGCTCGAAACAACAGGGGAAGCAATGAAGAGGAAGAAAACAACTTACAAACCGTTCGACGCGGCAGCGTATCTCGATAACGACGCGGTCATTGCGGAATATCTTTCCGCGGCCGCCGAAGACCCCAACCCCGAGGTATTCGTCGCCGCGCTCGGCGACGTGGCCAAAGCACGAGGCATGGCCCAGATCGCCAAAGACGCCGGCCTCGGCCGCGAGAGCCTGTACAAAACCCTAAGCGCAGGAGCCCACCCACGCTTCGAAACCATCAATTCCGTCCTGCACGCCCTCGGAGTGAAGTTCGCCGTCGTTGCCGAACGCGAGAGCTAAGATCGGCCTGCCAGACGAAAATCTCAAGATGACGGCCTATGTGGAATCCCACCCTTCAAAGACGGAAGGGTGGGGCACCCGGCACCCCCAGTTATTTTTCCGTCGGCAGTTAGGGTGAGTAGAGCTATACTTAGCCATCTTTATATGTGTGTATAAAAGAGCGGAGTATTCTATGGCCGCGAAGAAAAATGATTCAACTGCAGCGCTAGTCGCAGTCGTTGCGGCACTTGAGGACCTCAATGACGCCGATTGCCATTGGGTGCTCCAGTCAGCTGCGAGCAAGTTCACCCTGACCGTCCAAACCGCTGGAGGGGGCGGCCAAGCTGGCGCTGCGAATACGAACACTGCAACAGTGACCCCACTTGTGGGGACACCAACAGCAGCAGACGTGCAAGCAGCTATCACGAGGAAGGACCCACGAGCTTTTATTCGCCTCAAGAAACCAACCACGGACGTACAGCGTGTCGCATGTATTGGTTATTACCTTGTTCAGACTACTGGACATCACGGCTTCACGTCGAAGGATATCTCCACGGCGTACACCGATTCGGGTGGCTCGAAAATCAACATGACACGTGCCCTCGATAACGCAACTCGCGCAGCCAAGTATCTCTCGAATCGTGGCCCCCGCGAAAAGCAGCTGACCACGCTCGGTGAGGACGTCGTAAACGCGCTCCCGGATCAGGCGGCGGTTAAGAATATCGAAGCTGCTGCTAAAGGCGGGCGTGGTGGCAAGAAAGGAAGAAAGGGTAAGGCGGCTAAGAAGGCCTAATACGTGCGCGCCACAATTGAGACACAGCTTGCCTCGAAGCTCGACGCGACGCTCGTGAAGGAACTGCTCGACGCTCACGCGGAAGCAAAGCGCAACTTCTATCTCGGCGGTCTCCGGCTTTCCGCCGTGGAGGGTGGACGGTTCTGTGAGGCGGCGTTTCGTCTACTACAGGACATCACGGAGGGTAAGCACCCCCCCTAAACAAGACACTGCCGAAGACCGACGACCTAATATTCAAACTATCGCAGCTCGATAGCTCCAAGTTGAACGATGCTGTTCGCCTACATATCCCGCGCTCCCTGCGCCTCGTTTACGACATTCGTAATAAGCGCGACACGGCCCATCTAAGCGACGGCATTGATCCAAATTTGCAGGACGCCACACTTGTGGTCACTGTCGTTGACTGGGTGCTTGCCGAGTTCATTCGGCTCTACCACGATGTGCCAGCGAATACAGCATCAAAAATGGTCGATGGCATCGTCAAGCGTGTTGCGCCGATCGTTCAGGACTTCAACGGTTTTTTGAAGGTGCTGAATCCGAAGTTAGGCGTCAGCGATCACTGCTCGGTTTTGCTTTACCAGCGCGGTGAGGACGGGGCGACCTATGATGAACTTGAGCGGTGGGTGCGCCCTCCCATGCGAGCCAACTTGCAGCGCTCACTGGATACGCTGGTGGACAAGAAGGACTACGCGCATTTCGATGGAACGCGCTACTTCATCACGCGGCGCGGAGAACAGTACGTCGAGCAGAAAAGCCTAATTACACCAGCGCAGCTCGGCCAATAGAGCGGGCGGCTGGTCCCCCTCAAGCCTGGTTTCGGCTTGACTTGGGCAGTTCAGAGTTGGACAAGCCCGTTGTTGACTTGAGTGCGGTATCTTTCTGTCCAGAAACGTTCGCACTATCTAGCCCGAATCGCACCCCAAAGAAAACTGCAGGGCAGCACACACTTCATTCATCCGTGCGGAACTAAGATAAGCCACGCGTCTTCCTAATCGCTGTTGCGATACAGTCACCGCGTTGTGCAGGTTTACTGCGCACGGAGACTTCATGCCGTCCTCCTCATTCAGAACGACTTCCGATGGCACACCGCGAATCGTGGGGGAAATTCGTGGACGGAAATTCGGGGACGGACGGAACGTTCCCCTCAGACCCGATCCCGCCAATATCCGGGCTGCCTTCGCCCGTGAGCCACCGCAAAGACCACGATCCCAGAAGAAAACTCCTGATACACAAGGCTGAAGGGAAATTGCCGGAGAGTATATTTTCGGAAATCCAAGAAGTAGATCGGCCAGCGCTGCGGAGCTTCTCTGATTTTTTTCTACTGCCTCACCAAAGGCGCTTTCAAAATTGATGGCTGCAATTGGGCTGCGCCCTCGATACCATGACAGCGCCGTCAGATATTCTTGCTCCGCTTGAACATGAAATCGAAGCGGCTTACTTGCCATGCAGCAGTGTACGTCCCTTTTGCTGGACCTCTTCCCAAGAGACGGTCTCCACCCTGCCGGATTGAACCTCATGCAAACGGCGCACGACTTCTTGCTGCCAGGCGGCGTCGACGTCCGGATCGACGGTGGCGTCCAGGCTGGAGATTAGGTTCCCGGCCAATTCCGCACGTTCGTTATCCGGCAGGGCCAGCGCCTTTTGCAACAGCTCTCGGGCTTCTTGGGTCATGAGGAAATTATAACTGTAGATGCAAGGGTGTGAAAATTCGGCCGGAGGGCCCACTCAAGCCAAAAACGGCCTTGAGTGGGGCACCCGGTTTTTTTTTTATAAATATTCCTTGACACGTATATACCGCATAAAGTATATACAGAGTATGGAATCCGCCTTCGAAATCATTGCGGAACCGAACCGCCGGGCGATCTTGAGCCTCCTGGTCTCGTCCCAACAGTCGGTGGGAGAGATCGAGCGCCAGCTTCGTATGGCGCAGCCGACCGTGTCTAAGCATTTGCGCGTGCTGCGCGACGCCGGTTTCGTGGAATCCACGGTGGACGCGCAGCGCCGTCTCTACCGGCTGAAACCTGAACGATTTCAGGAGGTCGATGCCTGGCTGGCTCAATTCCGCCGGTTCTGGTCCGCTCACGTAGATGCTCTCGAACGCCACCTCGATCGGATGGATCACGACCGGATGGATCGTCACAGTATGGATCGTCAACAGAATCGATCATCACCACCGAAAAAGAAGACCAAGGAGAAGACGCCGCGGCCCAACCCGCGAACGCATAAAGGAGAAACGAAATGAAAATCAAAGTAACCACCCTATACGTGGACGACCAGGACAAGGCCCTGCGCTTCTATACAGAGGTATTGGGCTTTGCCAAGAAGACCGATTTCAGTCAGGGCCCATATCGCTGGCTGACCGTGGCTTCGCCCGAGGAGCCGGACGGCACCGAGTTGCAGCTGGCCCTGAACAACAACTCTGCAGCCAAAACGTATCAGCAGGCGATGTTTCAACAGGGCCAGCCCGCGGCCATGTTCTTCACCGACGACGTCAAGGGCGACTACGAGCGGATCAAGTCCCGCGGCGCCGCGTTCACCATGCCGCCCACCGATGTGCCCGGATCAACCATTGCGCGGCTGAACGACACCTGCGGTAACCTGATTCAGCTCACCCAGCTGGCGCGTTATTGACGTTAGGGATAAGGAGAAGAAGGTGATCGATCGCGAGCACTACACACCGGGTCCGGCCCGCGGGGCGCGGATACAAAAGGACCGGGGACAAAATAATGAAGAGAAGTGGACGCTCGTTCTCGTCCGAGAACTGCGCCACTCGCGGGAAAAGGTCTGGCAGGCGATAACCGATCCGGCGCATCTGCGCGAGTGGGCGCCCTTCGACGCCGATGGCAACCTGGGTACGCTTGGAGCCACGGTAAAGCTCACCACGGTGGCAGCGCCCGCGCTCCGCGTTACCGAAACAACCGTGACGCGCGCCGACGAACCCGAGGTGCTGGAGTACAAGTGGGGTGACTTCGATATGCGGTGGGAACTCGAAGCCTTTGGTGGCGGCACGCGCCTGACGCTGTGGACCAACATCGGTCACCGCTTCATCGCCATGGGTGCAGCCGGGTGGCATATTTGTTTCGATGTTCTGGATCACCTGCTCAGCGGAACTCCCATAGGCCGCATGGTCGGCCCTGAGGCCATAAAGTTCGGCGGCTGGCAGCGGCTGAACGCGGAGTACGCCAAGCAGTTCGGTATTGAAACGCCCAACTGGCCGCCTCAGGCGGCTCAAAAGTCGTGAATCGAGGAGGATCGCAAAACCATGCACCGATCATTGAAGAGCAACAAAAAAGAGTTATCACCAGAACAACGTGAACAACTACTCAGAGCATTGCAAGCGCGTTTTGAGAAAAACATGAACCGCCATAAAGGCCTTGAATGGGCTAAAGCACAAGCCAAGCTGGAGGCGAATGCCGAGAAACTGTGGTCACTCAGCGAAATGGAAAGAACTGGCGGTGAACCGGACGTTGTTGGTCATGACAAAAAGACGGGCGAATACATTTTTTATGATTGTGCAGAGGAAAGTCCGAAAGGCCGCAGAAGTCTTTGTTACGACCGTGAAGCGCTGGACTCAAGGAAAGAAAACAAACCCAAAGACAACGCTGTGGATATGGCAGCTGCGATCGGCATTGAGCTATTAACGGAAGAACAATATCGAGAGCTCCAGAAACTTGGAGAGTTCGATACGAAAACCTCGAGCTGGGTGAAAACACCTTCTGATGTCAGAGAACTCGGCGGCGCTTTGTTTTGCGATCGCCGCTTCAACACTGTTTTCGTGTATCACAACGGTGCGGAATCTTACTATGCCGCTCGGGCGTTCCGAGGCTCGCTAAGGGTCTAGCGGGAAAATCTCATGTCTTACGCGCGGGAGGACTGCGCCGGATATACCCCTCAGGCTGTGAATCGTTGGCAGAGTAACAACCGGTGGTGCGCCACTTCTCGAGCTTTTCGAGAAGTGGCCCCATCCAACCGTCGACACCCGAGTGGCGGATCGGCTCACTCTTTGAACGATGTGTGAAATTCGAGTCCAGACAGGATCGTACCCACTAACTAGTTCCGTGATCGAACCATGAAGAGGCGAGGCGAACGAGACCTGAAGCCCGGCTTCATCCCTCCTTCGCGACGCCATCGTCTTCCCATTCGTAGCCGCAGGAATCGCAGCTCCACTGGTATTTCTGGGAAGAATCATCGGTCGCAACGACCAGCGTAGAGGTTCCACCCTCAAAGACGACTTCCGCGGAATGGCATTGCGGACAGCGAACCGTAAGCTCGTCGAGCGGTGCACTCTCTTTTGGAGTGCGATCGTCTTCGGGCTCATAGTACTGCATTGCCTGCACAGCCCAAGGCATCCCGATGCGCATGATTTGCACGCCAACTCCATTCAAGAAATTCGAGATCACCTCGTCCACGCCCGTCGCTTTCTCTTTTCCCATGAAAAACGGAATTCCAGCCGCATCCAGAATCGTCTGTACCTTGAGCGCGTCGCGCAGGCTCCAAACAGTACAGAGCTCAACCAGTTTGCGGTCTTCGTCGTACGGATCTTCATCCGAATCTGACGAATCGGGAGCGGGAAAATCGACGCTAGAATCGCGGAGCTCCTTCGCTTCCTGACCGAAGAAAGTTGGCGGATTGAACTGCGGCCGCGCCGACGGCTTTTTGTCTTCTACTTCCACTTCTGCTTTCAGTCCGCGTGACCGGACTTCGTTGGCCAGAGCTTGTTGCGCGAACGGCGTCAAATCGGCGCTCTGCGGGATGAGGAGCAGGAGTTCGTCATCGCTCATCTGCCGATAATGCTCAGAGATGCGCAGAAACTCTCCGCCCGCTGCATCGATGTCCATAGTCGTCGGAATAATATACCGGGAATCGGCTGCGTTGAAACCCGACGCGGTGGAATCCGTCAAAGTGGTAGTCTTGGTGAGCTATGAGGATTAAGAGCTGGTTTCGCGGGATCGAAGTCCTTCGTTCTCCGCTCAGGGTCAGGATGACAGGGCAGTTTTGGCTTGGGATCGGTCGACAAATGAGGAGTGGACAAATGAAAAGACGAATCGTATGCACAGCACTTGCCGTGGGGATTCTTGCCTTGGTTGCCTCCGCGCAAGACACGATGAAGAAAGACTCGGCGCCAAAACCGGCGGTGGGACCGGCGCAGGCTTTGCTGGAGAACTGGAACGATGTTGGGCGGAAACTGATTGCCATGGCAGAGGATTTTCCCGAGGACAAGTACGACTTTAAGCCGGTGCCAGCGGAGCGCAGCTTTGCTGAGCAATTGCTGCATGCGGCGGCTGCGAATTACTTTTTTACGAATCCGGCGATGGGGCTGAAGCCACCAGCGGGAGATAGCCCGAAGCGCGAGAACTACAAAACGAAAGCCGCGGTGGTGGAGTATGTGAAAAAATCCTTTGCCGACGCGGCGGCAGCGATCAAAAAGAAGGGCGATAAAGGCTTAAATGATTTGATCGTCGATCCGTTCGCGAATCAGCAAACTCGCATCTCCGATATGGCTTGGGGGCTGCTCGAGCATTGCGGCGAACATTACGGGCAACTGGTGGTGTATTACCGCGTGGCCGGATTCGTGCCGCCGGAATCGCGTCCCAAGAAGTAGGGTTGGCGCTGATACCATGGTCTTCGTGCGACCGTTGCTTGACGTCCGCGAGCTGACCATCGAGTTCCCACAATCGCGCTCGGGGCGGGCGAGGAAGGCTCGCGTAGGAACAGTTTGCGTAGGGACAGATGCCCTCATCTGTCCAGCCGAGCGCAGCTCGGCTCCCGCCGCCGAACCATCGCGACTCGAAACCGCTGCGGTTTGCGGGCTCTCGTTTTCTATTGCTGCGGGGGAAGTGCTGGGGCTGGTGGGCGAATCGGGATCGGGGAAATCGATCACCTCGCTGGCCATCATGGGACTGCTTCCTCCGGCGGCGCTGGTCACGGGCGAAATCAGTTTTCAGAATGGCGACGGCTTGCCCCTGCATCTGACTACGCTCGCTTCCGATCGGATGCGACAGCTTCGCGGGTCGCGCATGGCCATGATTTTTCAGGAGCCGATGACCGCCATCAACCCGGTCATGCGCGTCGGCGACCAGATTGCCGAAGCCGTGCTGGCTCATCACCGCGTCTCGAAAGCCGAGGCGTGGCGCCGCGCGGTGGATGGGATGCGCGAGGTTGCGATTGCTGATCCTGAGGAGCGCGCCCGCAGTTATCCGCACCAGCTTTCGGGAGGAATGCGGCAGCGCGTCATGATAGCGATGGCTATCGTCAACCGGCCGCAACTGCTCATTGCCGACGAGCCTACTACGGCACTAGATGTCACCATCCAGCAACAGATTCTCGACTTACTCAACGATTTGCGCCACAAATTTGGATTGGCGATGCTTTTCATCTCACACGATCTGGCCGTCGTCTCCCACGTTGCCGATCGCGTCGCTGTTATGTACGCGGGTAATTTGGTTGAGCTTGGCACTAAGGACGATATCTTTCGCGCAGCTGCCCATCCTTATACGCAAGGACTTCTGCGCGCGATTCCTACGCTTGCTACCGATCGCGCACTGCCGCTGGCTACCATCGAGGGGACGGTGCCTTCGGGCGCTCAGCTTCTGTCGGGATGCCCGTTCGAGCCTCGCTGCTCTGACCGCATTGCTGCGTGCGCTCTTGACCTTCCACCGCTTGTCGAAGTCGGCGCCGGACACTGGGCGCGTTGCCCGGTGGTGAACCGGCCCGGCTGATCGTGGTGCGGTTTGAAAAGTGCCGTCCCCTCAGCGGCTAAACAGAGTGCTGAAAATTCGTGTAGAGACGGGGCTTGCCCCGTCTGGCACCACCTTTGAACCGTCCTCAAGCAAGAACGGGAAGGGCACGACCTTCGTCGTGCCGCTAAGCTTACGGCACGGCTGAAGCCGTGCCCTTTCAAAGCCGCTTCAAACTGCACT
>JBAWFQ010000201.1:0-11825 GCA_049592035.1 Terriglobales bacterium | reverse complement strand
AAAGCACCGCGCCCCAGAGCGTAGGCCGCAGCGCGAGAATCACCCACGACAGCGAAGTGATCACCGTGCCCAGAATCACGGCTTGGAATGCCGGAATCCTGCGCGTCAAATAATTCACCGCCAGCGTGAGGCAGATTACCGTAAGGCCATCGGTGACCAGGATGGTTTCGACGGCGGCGCTGGAGTTGATGTAGTTGTGAATGTAACCGGGCAAGCTGATGTATTGCTGCCAGAACACCACCCAGTAGCCGGTGAACAGCACCAGGAACCACATGAAGCGGCTGATCCCAGCGAGGACGAGAATGAGAAGACCGCACCAGATCCACCAAGGGACGCTGTGCCCGGGATAGACCAACAAACCCACACGTAGCAACAAAGCAAACAGCAATACCGGCAAAACCAGACGGTAGTTGCCGACGACCACGCAGAAGTTCCGCGCGACCGTGGCGATTGACGGCGGAGGCGCATCTCCAACCTTGCGCGGCTCCCGAAAAAAAATGATGACCACGAAGAACATCGCGAAGACGCTCACCGCAGCAACGCGGTAAACATTCTCCACACCGAGATGGCGATGAGCCCATCCTGCGAACAAAGGGCCCAGCGCGCCGCCGATGTTCACCATCGTGTAATAAATCGAGTAACCGATGGAGCGGACGTTCTCTTTGGAAGCCCTTGCCGTCGTCCCCACCACGCAAGGTTTCACCATCGAAATGCCAAGCGCAGGCAAAATCAGGATGCATCCGACAAACAATCCCAGCGGCACCGCGTTGCGCACCGGAGCGAGCCAGGGCGCGCCAATCGATCCGATCAGGAAATAGGCAACGGCGAGGATGAGGTACGCCATCGAAAGCGCGCGCCGAAAGCCCAGCCGGTCGGCGGCCGCGCCCCCAAAAATGGCAAGAAACCACACCATGCCGCCGAACAAGCCGGTAAGAGTCCCGGTTTGCTCGGTCGAGAAATTCAGCTTCTCCTGCAGATACAGGGCAAGCGAAGCGAACGCCCCATAGTAGGAAAGGCGCTCAAAGATTTCGGTAATGTTCGCGACCCAGAAGGGCCGTTCGAAGCCGGTGCGGATTTCCTGTAAACGTTCAGAAAAGGTCAATCGCTGCTCCCCATTACTCGCGTAGGGGGCGGACGCATTCGTCCGCCCCCGTCTACCTAAGCCGTTCGCGCACTTCTTCAGCGGTCAGGCCCGCCACTCGAATCACTTTATTCCGGCTGGTCAAGCCGGCTGCAATAGTAACGGAGGAACGCGATACCTTCAAAAGCTTTGCGAAAAATTCGATGCAGGCGTCGTTAGCTTTGCCGTCGACAGGAGGCGCGGTAAGCGCGACTTTCAGCGCGTCGCCGACTTCGCCGGTAATGGCATTCTTCTTCGCGCGCGGGTGAACCTTGACCGCGAACGTCACGCCAGCGGGCGAATTTTGTATTGCTGCCATCGAAAAGCTCCGAGAACGTAGAGGGCCACACGGGCAACCCTGCGATTCTTTTCTGTGACCCTTGCGTTACCTCCGCGTTCTCTGCGTTTAAGGTTTAGCCCGCTCCCCGAAGATGGCAGTGCCCACGCGCACGCACGTCGATCCCTCTTCAATCGCGACCTCGAAGTCATGTGACATCCCCATGGAGAGAACGCCGGCACCGATACGCGGCAGCTCACGCGCGGCAATGCGGTCGCGAATCTCGCGAAGCTGGCGAAAGAACGGCCGAGAGCCCTCCGGATCTTCCGTGTACGGCGGTACCGTCATCAGGCCATGAATTTCAAGGTTCGCCCATCGCGGCGCGCTCCGCAGAATCTGCTCCAG
Source organism: Terriglobales bacterium (assembly GCA_049592035.1). Lineage (GTDB taxonomy): Bacteria > Acidobacteriota > Terriglobia > Terriglobales > Acidobacteriaceae > Acidiflorens. The sequence continues at coordinate 10,023 of JBAWFQ010000201.1, read as the reverse complement.
TTCGTCAGAGTCTGGAGCCAATCCGCTCTTTGCCTGCTCCCCGCCCACATTGATCTCGACCAGGACGGGCAATATTTTGCCTGCGCTCTCCGCGGATGCATTCAGCCTATCCGCCAAACGCACCGAGTCAAGGGAATCCACCGCGTCGAACAACTCCGCCGCCTTTGCGGCTTTATTGGTCTGCAGATGACCGATCATGTGCCATTCGGCATCAGGCAAATCGCCGAGAGCCTCCACCTTGTCGCCAAACTCCTGCAGCCGGTTCTCGCCGAAGACGCGCAGGCCGGCCGTGTAAGCCTCGCGAATGCGTTCAGCTGAAAAAGTCTTACTCACGCCCATCAAGGTGATTTCGGAGGGATGGCGTCCGGCCCGCTGTGCTGCGCCTGCGACACGATCTTGCGTCTCGGCAATATTTCTCGCAATCGACATTCTTGAGTAGCTTATAGGCATCGCGGTGGGGCCGAGCTGCGCTCGGCTGGGCAGGTGAGGCACCTGCCCCTACGTTATTCGTGGTCGGGCCGAGCGACGCTCGGCTTGGACCCTTCGGCTTCGCTCAGGGCAGGCTCCGAGGGCGGCCGTCCCTACACGAGCATTACATTATGGCCGTTGGCGGCGCCGGATCTTCGGGCCGTCCGGCATTCGCCAGCGGAACCCGGATCATGACTATCGCCAGCACGGCAAGCGCGCCGAGCGCCAGCAGAAACGTCGGCGTCCACTTGAAAAGTGTCACGTCGTGTCCCGAGCCGACCAGGCCTGCAATGGCCAATCCACACAACGCCTCGCCCGCGATCAGACCCGATGCGGTCAGGACACCCGCGTTCTCCACCCGCGCCTTCTGCGCATCGTTCAACCCGCGGCGATCGCGCAATTTGTCGGTGAGCCAGCGAATCACGCCGCCAACAAAAATGGCGAAAGTTGTGCCCAGCGGCAGATACATGCCGACAGCAAAGAGCATCACGCTCTTCACCTCGATCATGATCATTGCCAGTCCCAGCAGGATGCCAACAATCACCAGCGGCCAAGCCATGTCCCCGCCCACGATTCCTTTGGATAGCATCGCCATCAATCCCGCCTGCGGTGCCGGGAGAGCGGGGCTGCCGAACGTATATGCCTTGGCAAGAATCGCGACCGGAAAGAACAGGACGAGCGAAGCCACCACGATGCCGAAAAGATCCCCAATCTGCATCTTGGAGGGCGTTCCACCGAGGATGTGTCCGACTTTCAAATCCTGCAACATTTCACCCGCCACCGCCGATGAAACGCATACCACGGCTGCTACTCCAAGCACAGCTGCCACTCCGCCGACTCCTGAAACGCCGAGCGCGACCATAAGGAGCGCCGCGATCACCAGCGTACACAGCGTGAGTCCCGAGACTGGATTGTTCGACGATCCGATCATGCCAACCAGATTTCCGGAAACCGCAGCGAAGAAAAATCCGACGATAATCATCACGCCGGCAGCTACCAGGGAGCCAGCTAATACCCGAGAACTGGAAAGCGTGCCGGCGGCGTTGATGAAGTAGTAATAAAGCAAAATCATGGCCACGAATACGACGCCGATGCCGGCAAACACCGCCTTGGCCGGAAGGTCGCGCTCGGTGCGATTAGCAGCGGCGTGCGCGGCTGCCGACTTTTTCAGATCGGAGACGGCACGGCCCATGCCAAGCGCCAACTGCTTGCGCATTTTGAAAAGTGTGTAAGACGCGCCCACCAGCATTCCGCCGACTGCGATTGGCCGCACAATCGAAAAGTAGATGGCTTGCGCCAGCAACGGCCAGGCGATGGTTTGTCCCGGCGGCATCGAAGCTTGAATGTAGGGACCGATGGTGAAGGTTAGAAGTGGAACGAGCAGGCCCCATGCCAGCAAGCCTCCGGCGAAGTTCAGCGCGGCCAGTCGGGGACCAATGATGTATCCCACGCCAAGATAAGCGGGACTGATATCGGGCGCCGTCATCAACGTGGCGCCGCCGGTAATCGTCGTGGCTACGTTTGGATTCGTGCTGGTGCGGAGCAGCAACTTCTTTCCCAGATCGCTGATCTTTACCGGAAACGTGTTGTTGGGATTGAAAACATTCACCGCTCCCAACAGATACATGAAAGCGCCGAACCCCATATTGGCAAACAGAATCTTCGCGGCTTTGGCTCCCTGCTGACCGGCCTTGTGAATCTCAGAAGCGGCCACGGATTCGGGAAACGGGAGGTCGGGATCCTCCACCATCACTCGCCGCAGGAGGGTCACGAAAAGAATGCCGAGCGTACCCCCAATCATCATCAGGGCAACTGATTTCCAGTACTCGGGTGTGCGGACACTCGGCGTCAAAGTCGGCCACAGACCGGCCATCACAAAGGCAGGAATAGTGAATATCGCGCCCGCCGCCACTGACTCTCCAATCGAGCCCACGGTTCGCGCGATGTTTTCTTCGAGCAGCGAGCCCTTCATCAACCTCAGTAATGCCATCGAGATGACAGCTGCCGGATAGGTCGCGGCAATCGTCATCCCCGCCTTCAGCCCAAGATACGCATTGGCCGAGCCCAGTAGGGCGGTCAGGAATAACCCGATCAGCACGGCCCGGAAGGTAAACTCCTTCATTTCCATGGTTTCCGGTACGTAGGGGCGATGTTTGCGGGGAGCGTCAGTATTGGCTACAACCGGAGTGCTCATCAAGACCTCGGGGCCACCAGAAATTTAATTGCCGGTTCATATTATCAGCGACGGCGCACCTTACCATGCCGAAAGGCAGCTTTACAAGTGTGGCTTCCCATTACAAGGGCTATGTGCGTCTAGGGCATCTTTTGTCCGCAAAGTCTGCCGCAACTTTTATCTGCTACTTTGGGCCTTGAACAGAGTTAGAATACTCCGATTCCAGGAGGTATTTCGTGACTCCCCTTGACCAGCCCTCTTGGAGCCGGTTTTTCCAAGAATTCCGCTGCCCGGGCTGCGGTCCGCAAGAAGCAATTCGCTCCCGGCCACGTGGCTTCTTTGAAAGATACGTGCTTCCGTTTTTGTTACTGCAAACGGTCCGCTGTGAGCGCTGCTCTCGCCGGCGGTATGTGCTGCGCACGATTCGGGCATTGGAACGCATACCGCCGGAGCACAAGCACCCAGCGAATCAACCCCCGACGAGTTCAACGTCTGACAGCCGCGTTGCATAGCGCGTAGGCCGCAGCTTATACTGAAAGCGGAATAGCCCGGCCGAGCGTTGCCGGGTGCCGGAGGCCGTCTTCAGCAGTAGCAGTACTGGGTTTCGAATACGGGCTGCCCAGGGCCAAGCGGCGGACCACGTTGTGGCCAAGCATGGGTTGACGGACCATAGGTTGACCAACCAGAGCTTGGCGAACCGTGGCTTCGTTGGCTTTGCCGAGCGTCTGGCTGCGACTTTATTCTTCACTTTCTTTCCCGCCGATTGCCGTATCTGTGGTTCCCCCGTGATCAAAGCTTCCCGCCTCCCCGTTTGTGGAACTTGTCTGCTTGCGTTGCGACCGCTGGAAGGTTCGTACTGTTCCGTTTGCGGCGAAACGCTCCACTTGCCGTCCTACGTTCTTCGCGAAGATTCGAATCCCTCAGAGACTTATTGCGGAGAGACGCGCTGCCAGCTTTGCCAGCGCACCGATCCTCCGTTCGAGCGCGCGGTCGCCTATGGCAGCTACGACGGTGCGTTGCGCGACTTGATTCACGTACTCAAGTTCCAGCAGGTTCGTCCCGCCGCGGCGGTTCTGGGGCGCATGCTGGCGGAAACGATTGCCAACCTGGAACAAGCAATGCCCGTTGGCGCAATCGCGGTGGTCCCGGTTCCGCTTCACCCGCGTAAGCAAGCCCAGCGCGGTTTCAATCAAGCGCAGATGATCGCGCGGACTGCGCTGCAACAACTGTCGCGTCCGAAAAGATTCGATCTGTGTGAAGGAGTCCTGCTGCGCCGCCGTGAGACCGGCAGCCAGATCGGCCTGACTCGCCATCAACGGCGTGAGAACTTGCGCGGCGCTTTTGCGGTTAGCGATGCAGCGCGAATTGTGAACCGCGACATCTTACTCATAGACGACGTGTTGACCACGGGAACCACGGCCTCGGAATGTGCCCGCGTACTGCTGCGTGCCGGAGCAGCGCGGGTGTGGGTGGCAACGGTGGCGCGGACTTTGAAGATTTCTGATCTCATCTCGCTATCGGGAAATCTGCCCGAGGATCTTGCGGACGAAGGGAGTGAAGACCGCGTGGGCATGGCGGCTCACGGGTAGAAGTTTATGTCGCTGCGATTACACAATTTCGCCAACAGCATGCGGTCGCACCTTCCGCTCGCGATGCTTGCCTCCGGCATGCATTCCGATGGCGATGGCCACGCCTTGCATCAGCCCGTGCTGGTGCTGAACGCGTCCTACGAGCCGATCAATGTCTGCGCCGCCCGCCGCGCGATCGTGCTCGTGCTGAAGGGTGTCGCCATGACGGAAGAAGAAAACGGACACTTCCTGCACGCCGCCCGCGTCGCCATACGTATGCCCTCGGTCATCCGTCTGCTGGAATATCGCCGCATCCCGCACCAGTCGCGTGCCCTGTCGCGGAAGAATATTCTGCTGCGCGACCGCAACACTTGTCAGTACTGCAGCACCACGCTTCCGTCGGGCGAACTCACCCTCGACCACGTAATCCCGCGTTCCCGCGGAGGCCTCTCCACCTGGGAGAACCTCGTAGCCTGCTGTCATCCCTGCAACCGCCGCAAAGGCAACCAGCTTCCGCACGAAGCCAACATGAAGCCTGCCCGCGAACCCCGCTCCTTCAATCTCCACACTAGCCGCCACATTATGCGCTTGATGGGGCATTCGGATGATAAGTGGAGGAAGTATTTGTTTTACTAGCGCGCGTGGACTGGCCCAGACAAATCATGGGTGCCCCATCCCTCCGCGCACTTTGCGGAAGGGTGGGATTCCACAACTGCCTGCCGTGTGGGATTTTCCGTCATCAATTGCATTCTACGTGGAGAGCAGCAGGCAAAGATGACCTGCCGAGTTTTCTTTAGGAGCGAGAGACCATCGCTTCTTCCGCTGTCGCCAGCTCTTTCCGCACCTTCTCCACGCCCTCCGCCATGGCAAACTTCAGCTTCTCAATCCCTTCCCCCGTCACCGCCGAAATCGGATAAAGCTTCAGCTTCCGCCGCGTAGCCCACTGCTTCAGCTTCTTGAGCTTCTCCGGATTCGCCACGTCGATCTTCGAAGCCACCATCAGAGTAGGCTTGGTCTCCAACCCCGCCCCGAAACTAGCCAACTCGCCCCGAATCACTTCAACATCCTTCACCACATCTTCCCGCCCGCTGCCATCGGAAACATCCACCATATGCACCAGCAGCCGCGTCCGCTCGATGTGCCGCAGAAACTGCGTCCCCAGCCCCGACCCCGTATGCGCCCCCTCAATCAATCCAGGTATATCGGCCACCACAAAACTCTCTTCCCGTCCCTTGTCTTTTCCCTTACCCCCCACCAGCACCACGCCCAGGTTCGGCTCGAGCGTAGTAAACGGATAATCCGCCACCTTCGGCCGCGCCGCCGAAATCCGCGAAATCAAAGTCGACTTGCCCACATTCGGATATCCCACCAGCCCCACATCCGCCAGCAGCTTCAACTCCAGCCGAAAATTCCGCTCTTCCCCCGGACGCCCTTCTTCATGTTCGCGCGGCGCCTGATGCGTCGAAGTAGCAAACTGCGCGTTGCCGCGTCCGCCCCGCCCACCACGCGCAATCACCACCCGTTCATCGGCCCGCGCAAAATCGTGTACGATTTCGCCCGTGTCTTCGTCGTAAACGATCGTCCCCACCGGCACTTTCAACACAATCCCTTCGCCGTCCCTCCCGGTCTTTTTCGATCCCTCGCCGTGCCGTCCGCGCTCCGCCGTGTATTCCGGATTGAACCGAAAATGCACCAGCGTATTATGCTGCTCGCTGGATTCCATCCAGATATCGCCGCCCCGCCCCCCGTCGCCACCCGAAGGCCCACCCCGCGGAATGAACTTCTCCCGCCGGAACGCCATGCACCCGTTGCCGCCATCCCCGGCCTTCACCCGAATTTTGACTTCATCAATGAACATAAAACGCTGAACATAAGAAGACGAACATGAAACGATCGATCTTGAGCGAGGAACCCACGTCCCGCAATCACAGCCAGCTGTGACCAACCGTACCCGGAACGTAATCCACAATCACTGCACGGGATCACTTTCTGCGCTCTAATCCAACGGAGGGTGGACGTATGGACCCCACCGATGTTGCTCACATAGCCCTTGAGCTATGCGATCTTTTACAACTGCAACTCGATTCAATCATGGGTCGCAAGTTGACGGATTTCACGCCTGACGAGTTAGACGCCTATCAGAAGAGAAAATCTCGCATTGCCGAATTGCATTCCGAATTGCGCCGGATCGCCAATCCAATCTAGAGAATGTTATTCGGTGATGGAAATAGGTTTGCCACGTCGCGAGGTAGTACGCGGCTTTTTTCCGTTAGCGGCTTGTCGTTCGCACTCGCTAAGGAGCCGGTTCATCTCTGTGATGATTGCGTCCAGCTTCCTCGGGTCTCGCTCGTTGCGCGCCCGCTCCTGAAGTTCCCGCCAACCCTCAGGTTCCCCGAAAAGATCAGGCCACTCGACCCCGCCCAACTTTGTTTCGCGCACCGCGTTCTCCCGAAATCTGCGGTCTTTATTGTGCGGTACTATGAGCGGTACTGCACAATTTCTACGAGTATCGCATAATTCCAGACGCCCGGCGTCTTTCTTGCGAGTTGAAGTTTGCGCCCTATTCCGCCACAACCGCTTCGGGTTCGACCATCACAAACTTTCCCATCGATCCCTTGTCGACAAACTTGATCCGCCCCGTGATCTTGGCAAAAAGCGTGTCGTCTTTGCCGCGACCCACGTTGAGCCCCGGCTTCACCCGCGTGCCCCGCTGCCGGACGATAATCGTCCCCCCGGGCACCAGTTGTCCGCCGAAAGCCTTAAATCCAAGCCGTTGCGCGTTCGAGTCGCGCCCGTTTCGTGAAGTACCCTGTCCCTTTTTATGCGCCATAATCAGTTCCCAGTGGCCAGTTGCCAGCTAAAAATAATTTGTCATCCTGAGCGAAGCGAAGGACCTGCTTTTCTCGCCGCCCAACCGCTATCTTTTCTTCTTCGCCGCTGCTTTCTTCGCGGTTGATTTCTTCGCGTGCGCATGCGCCGCGTGCGTCGTCGCCTTTTTCCCCGGACGCTGCGAGCTTTTCGCTTCCACCGCCGCCTTCACCTTCTTCTCTTTTTTCGGAAGCTCGGGCGCCTTAAACGACTGCCCATCAAAAGCAATCTCCGTGATGCGCACCGCCGTATAGTCCTGCCGGTGCCCTCGCAGCTTCTTGTACTGCTTCTTCTTCTTGTAGTGGAAGACCAGGATCTTGTCGCCGCGCCCCTGCTCGACCACCTCGCCGGTCACCAGCGCGCCCGTTCCCGCAGGCACAATGCTCCCCGCCTCCGCCGACACCGCCAGCACATCGCCGAACTCGACCTTCCCGTCCTTATCTTCCTGTGTTTCCATCCGAATCACGTCGCCCGGGGCGACGCGATACTGCTTTCCACCAGCGCGGATCACCGCGTACATAGTTTCTCCTTAATAAGAAAAGAACCAACGTAGGGACGGCCGCCCTCGGCCGTCCACCGAGCGCAGCTCGGCAAAAATTCAAATATGCTTGCTGTTTTCCCGCCACGGCTTCTGACCGGAAACGCGGCGCGGCCCCAGAACGGTTCCGCAAGTACGGCAAACCTTACCAGTCTATAGTGCGTTGTGGAAATCGGTCAAACGCATCTGCAAGCGGGTCGTGTCTCGGTTTTGGATAATTCCAAACCATTGTCATCCTGAGCGGAGCGAAGGACCTGCTTGTTGCTGTCGGCAATTCCAACTTGCCTCGCTAAATTTTCAGACTACGCCCCCTCCACTGCTCAGTTCCAGTGATGCGAGTGCCACCAAATCTTCTGAATGTCGAACTCGACGCCGCGGCAAAGATAAATCGGAGTGTTCTCCTCACCCATGCCAAAGCGTTCGTAATGGTTGAAGGCCTGAAATGAAGTGCAGTTGTCGCGCACATCGTCAAGGCTCCACTCGATCACGATAAGGTTCTTGTAGACCTGCGGCGGCGGACCCCAATACCAATGATTCTGGTGCCGCGAATAAGCGCGAGGCAGCCCCAGCTTCGGACCAAACAAATTGATCGCCCCCGCCTCGCCGTAATTCCCCGCCCAGATGCCGGTCTCCGCGCGCTGCTCGAGTGGCAGCGAGTTGTAGATGCCGGCGACCTCATTCACCATCTCCGGCCATCCAAACTGATCGGCAACCGGCTGTGGCAACAACGACTCCATTTTCACCTCCGCTTTACCAGGTTTGAAGCCGATAGCATTTTGATAAGCCAGAAGCCGCTCCGGCGGCAGCATCCACGTCACCAGTGGGATGGCGGGAAGCGCCGCCAGAACGATGACGGCGACGACAGCCGCCCGTGTCCACGCCGCCCGGGTTCCGAGCCAGCGCTCGATCACGACCGCGCCGCCCGCGAACAGCATCGGATAGATCGGGAACACGTAATAATTCTTGCCGTGCGCGACGTCCATCAATACGAAAAAGACAACAAAGGTCAGCCCCAGCACGCGCCAGCGCCGGTCGCGCAGAAACCACACCAGCCCCGACACCCAAACCGGCAACAGCACCGGATGCATGTCGATGATCTGCTCCTTCACGAACGCCAGCGGCCCCAGCACGACGTTCTTGCCGTCGCGGCGCACGTTGGCCAAATCTTCGATCGTCGGGAAGTGATGGCGAATCTGCCAGATGATATTCGGCAAAAAAAGCGCTAGCGCAATGGCGCCGGCGATCCAGATCCACCGTCGCGCAAACTCGCGGCGATGCCCGGTCAGCAGCAGCGCGACCGTAACCGCAAACCCGAAAGACAGCGTAGAGTGCTTGTTCTCAAGCCCAAGACCCGCCAACAGGCCGAACCACGGCCAGAGCCGCGAGTCCCCCGTGCGCAGGATGCGGGCAATAACCCAAATGCAGCCCATCCAAAACAGAGGCTCGAAAGCATTCATAGTAAGAAGACTGTCGACGGACAGAACAGCCGGGCAAAGAAGTATGCAAAGACCGGCGAAGAACTGCGCATATCGTCCGCCGCCAAGTTCACGCACGATAACCATGGTGAGCGCGATGAGCGCCGCGCCCGCCAGCGCCGGCAGAATCCGCAGCGCCCAGAGCGATCCGCCCATCAGCAGCGCGATCTTGGCATACACGGCGATAAGCGGCGCGGCATCCACGTACCCCCAATCAAGATGGCGCGCCATGTCGAGGTAATAAAGCTCGTCGCGAAAGTACCCGTAATGCCGCACGCTGGTAAAAATATGCAAAAGCACCTTAACCGCACAGAGCGAGGCCATCACGCCCACCGCAAGCCGAGGCAAAGCTGCAGCCGCGTTCGCGTCGGAATGCAACTGGGTAGCAGGTTCCGACAAATAATTTTCCGTCGCAGCCAAGTGAACACCCCCGTGAGTAAGGTGGAAGAAAACCGCCCTCGTTGACCCTCCCGTAATCTCGCAGGAAGTGAGATCGAAAACAATCTGCATGGGACATGCGGGCCAGAAGAAGGGACAACCGGGAGCGCCGATGGATTGTGTGATTCGGTACGCCGGTACGCCGATGGGTGCCCCACCCTTGCGCGTTTTTTGCGCAAGAGCCTGCCCTGAGCGAAGCCGAAGGGGTGGGATTCCACGAAAGTCTCCAACTAGGTTCTTGCTTTTGCTTTTGCTTTTGCTTTTGCTTTTGCTTTTGCTTTTGCTTTTGCTTTTGCTTTTGCTTTTGCTTTTGCTTTTGGGTGGCGCAGCGGTTTACCGCTGCGATAACAGTCGCATTCTCATTGCGGCTTTAGCCGCTGAGGTAACGCTGCGGCCTATAAAGATGCTTTTTCCGCCGCCCGTTACAGCCTCTGCAAAATTTGCGTCTGTCGTCCCAGATACCGCCGCGTCCACCTCAGGCTGGCGCCCGATTTC
>JBAWFQ010000200.1:0-5032 GCA_049592035.1 Terriglobales bacterium | reverse complement strand
GCCGGAGTTATAGGTAATCCGATCAAAATGGTAACTTAGGCCGGTCCAGTTTTCGTGAAACGTGCGGTGCTGCCAGAATGCAGACGCGGATGCAGTTTCGGTATCGGTCAGTGGCGTTCCCGCGGATACATTACTGAAATGTAAATCGCTGAACGACCCACTGGCCCCAATCAGGTCCTTCAATGCAAAGTGATAGTTGGTCTCGACCGTTGTCATGCTCGATCTTTGGGTGGCCAGTGGCGTAATCAGGCTGGTGTTCGGCCCGCCCGAGCCGGAGACGACTTCAGCGCCGTTAACCGCGTCAAAGAATCCCGTGGTCATCGAGAAGTTCTCCGCCACCCGCAGGTTCACGTGCGGGCTCAGCCGAAACTGCGAATTGAAATTCAGGTTATGCGACCCCGAGTTCTGGCTCGTGATCTTCTGATTCACAGTCAGGCCGCCGGCGTACCCAAGCGCCCAGCGCATTCGCGATGTCGACTCATTAATACTGATGTTGGGAAAGATCGTTTCACTTGTATTGCTCTCGACTCCGTTTGAAACCATCAGCGGGTTGTCGTCGTAGGTGGTGCTCACGTTGATCCCGCCTCGCAGGTAATTCGATCTTTGTAACTCCGACTGGAAAGCCGTAGAAATCCCAGGCCCCCCGAGCAGCCCCGGTATCGGGGGCAGATCACCGCTAGTGTCCTCTGCGCCACTTTCCTCCTGCACTCCCGCTATAGCCGACAGTGCGGGGGCCGGAGCCGTCCTGACTGAGCCATCGTTGCTGGAACCCTGGCTCGTTGAGTCCTGCGGGTTCTGCGGTTGGTCCTGCGCCATCGAGAGAACCTGCAACGCGGCGACCGTCCACGCGAGGATCAAACAGCGTCGAATGCCCATAACCACGATTACGGCACCACCAGCGTATCGCCAGCTTGCAAGGGGATGTTCTGCCCCGGGTTCTTGCCTTTGATCACTTCGTTGTAGTTGAACGGAATTCGCTGTTGCGTTCCGTCCGGGGCTTGTCGAAGAACATAGATCGACTTCTTTTTCGCGAAGTCTTTAAAACCCCCGGCCGTCGCAATCGCATCGAGCACGGTGGTCGGTCTCGTCAACACATAAGCGCCGGGTTTAGCCACCATGCCCATGATGTTCACTCTCTGACTCTTGCTCTCAGTAACAATGACCGTGACCTGCGGCTCGGAGATATAGTTCTGTAGGCTCTCGGTGATCTCTTCCTCCAGTTGCCGTGGCGTCTGACCACTCGCTTGCAACTCCCCGATCAGCGGCAAGGAAATTTTCCCATCGGAACGAACGGGAACCGTACGCGAGATATCCGGTTCTTTCCAGACACTGATGGCCAGCACATCGTTGTCGCCAATCACGTAGGAACTATCCGAGTGTGCGGCTGGCGGCGCTTCCGCAGGCTTCTCACCAGCCTGCTTCTCTGTTGTAGCGGCGGGCGGTACGGTTCGAGATGCGGAATCGGATTGCGCGAACGATCCGGCAGACAGCAGTACCAGAAGCGTCAGAATCGACAGGATTCGATGGGTCGCCACAGGTTCCCTCATATGCAATGCCTCTCAGCCATTCGCGGGCTTGACTTGGCCGCCTTCAATCGTAGCTGCTCGATGCTACAAAGTTCAATCGCAGTTGCTTTCTGGGCGTTGCTATTTCGCCGAACACTATTTCGCCGAACGGAGATCGCCAGTGGCGAACAATCGCGCAGAGTCCGCCGGCGGCACCAGACGGTACTCCTGAATCTTGTAAAGCAGCGCTCGATAGCTGACATTCAGCAAACGCGCTGCCGCTTTCCGGTTCCAATGCGTCTCTTCGAGCGCCTGGGCAATTGCACCGCGCTCGGCTTCCCCTTTTGCGTTTCGCACCAGCGACTTCAAAGAGGATTTCTCCTCTGCCAAGTGCAGATTCGAAGAGTCACCGTTCAACAACTGCCCAAAGGGTTTCGCATGCCCGTTTCCATTTCCGTTCCCGTTTTCACTCTTGCTTGCGGACCCGAAGTCGGGACGCGAACGTAACTCCTGCAGCGACGCGGCCTCATCGCCGTGTGCCAGAAAGCGTTTGGCAAAGTTCTCCAGTTCGCGCAGGTTACCCGGCCACGCATACTGCTGGCATGTATCCAGCAACGCGCTTGAAAAGTGCGGTGCCGGGACGCCATAGCGACGGGTCAGCCGGTTCATCAGGTGCCCCATCAGCAGCGGGATCTCCTCGCGTCGCTCACGCAGTGGTGGCACGCGCAACTCGAAAACGCTCAAGCGGTAGAACAGCTCTTCTTGAATCCTCTTCTCCGCCGCGGCCAGCTCCAAGTCACCGCTCGTGGCCGCGATGATGCGGACATCAGCCCGGTTCGGATTCTGGCCGCCACACCGGACAAATCCTCCCGTTTCTAGCAGTTTCAAGAGTCGCCGTTGCACGGCGTCCGGCATGGCATCGAATTCGTCGAGCAGGACCGTTCCCTTGGCACATTGCTCGAATTTTCCGGGCGTCGATTCTGGACGTCCGTCGCAGGAAGCATGTTCGTATCCGAAAAGTTCATTCTCCAGCAGGTCCGAGGTAATAACCGCGCACTTGACCCGCATGAACGGGAAACTGGAACGGATCGAAAGCGAATGAATCAGCTGGGCAGCGGTCGTCTTCCCGCTCCCCGGTTCTCCGGTAATCAGCACCGGCACATCCGTCTGCGAGAGTAATTCCGCCTGCATGCGCAGCCGGCGCGTGGCCGGGCTGGCCGCGATGAAAAACAACTCTTCACCGATTCGCTCGATCTCTGGTTGATACATATTTAAGAGTGGCCCGATGAAACGTGGTAGGAAAACTCTGGGTTCTTCAGGAGAAAGTTGCTGGATTGGCAGACTGCAAGGGTTACTTCTACTTCAGAAGATCTCTTTCAAACTGGCTCGACGTCGTACCCGTTGATTCGCACGGCCATCGACCGCTGAATCGCATCGACGGAAATAATCAGGCTGTGGTCGCCGTTCTCCGACAAGAACACGCCTTCGATTCCGTCCATCGCCCCACCGCGTATCCGGACCCGCTGCCCTACCTTGAGAAAGGGGTACGAACGCCAGGGTGCCGCCTGCGCCAGAACTTTCTGGATGCTTTCGATCTGATCGTCTGGAATCGGAAGGCTCTCCCCGCGCGAGCCTACAAAACCATGCACACTCTCCACCCGGTACACTCGGGTCCGGTCTTCCGTCGACAAAGCGCATCGGACGAACACGTAACAACTGAACAGCGGCACTTCGACTTTCTTCTTGCGATCGCTCCAGCGATGCACCTGCATCGTGGTGGGCACGAACGTTTCCATGCCTTGATCGCGTAAACGCCGTTCTACTGATTTCTCGTGGCGCGCTCTGGTGTGCAGCGCGTACCAGCGAAGTTCGTCCTGCGATACGCATGGGTTCGGCTCGCCGCTCACTTCGTAGCTCTGGTTGCAGGTACTCATAGCTTCGCCCTCTGGGTCCCATTGCATGGGTCCGCCTGTATAGCAGAGACACTTCTTTCTTCGGGGGAAGAGGAATAATTGGGGGGAGTTAATTCGTACGGTTGCAAAAAAACTAACGTAACCTGCAAGAGCGTGCAAGTGGTAGGACTTCCTAGAACATTTCAACCCTACCTTCGATGGTCCGACCTTCTCATCGCTGGTCTATGCACCTTAGAGACATTGTTCTTTGGCACAGCCGTGGTATACGTGATCTGTGGAGGTTCAGAGGTTCGCTCCGGCATTCACTAACCCCCAAACACATCACCCTTATCTCATTGATATAATTAACGTTAGGCCTACCATCACGAAACGATAGCCACGGCTATCTGCGCCCGTGTTTGGCAACAGATTCTTTGCATTATCGTGCAACTGGCCAGACTGCGATACCAAGCGTCACCAGCAGCGCAAGTTCTTGCACAGGTTGCAAAACCCTTGCTTGTCGATTGGTGAGTTTAGTGTTACATTTTCAGCTGTTGTGAAGAAGACTCTGGTCGGTTTCTCGTCTTACTACTTCCCCCGCGACCATAGTTCTTTAAGAACGGGCTGTTTTTAATCCCCCTCCCGGTTCGTGTAAGCGAAATAGATAATCAGGAGATTCGATGTCATCCCATGAGGCAGTGGGCACGGACTTCGTCAGTATTGTTGTTGCTGACGGCACTCGCATCCACACCCAGCTCTTAGCCGATGCTCTGCGCAACGATCGCGGCCTGCAGGTGGTGGCAGCGGCCTCGAATTCCGAGGAACTGTTGGCCGCCATTAGTCGTGTGCCGATTGACGTCGTGGTCATCAGTCACAACTTGGACAACCAGCCTGGACACGGCACTAAAATGTTGCGCGAGATGCGTGCACTTCGACCCCAGATCAAGGGCGTCATTTTGTTGGACTCGTCCAAGCCACAAGAAGTGCTGGAGTGCTTTCGCGCCGGCGCCAGGGGTATTTTTTCCAAACAAGAGCGGCTGGAGAGCCTCTGCAAATGCATCCGCGCCGTCCATGAAGGGCAGATCTGGGCGCGCAGCGACGATCTGGATCGGGCGCTCGAAGCATTTGCGAACGCGCCGCTCGTGCGCACAACCAACCACAAAGGAGTCGAGCTGCTTTCTGCGCGCGAGCGTCAGGTGATACAGCACGTGGCCGGCGGCATGTCCAATCGCGAGATTGCCAAGGCCCTCGAGCTCAGCCCGCACACGGTAAAAAACTATCTATTCCGTATTTTCGACAAACTAGGCGTCTCCAGCCGCACCGAGTTGCTCTATCTCACCATGAACAACTCGCCAGCCGTGCCGCCACCCCACAACGGCAGCGAAGGCAGCCACTCATTCTCGGCGGTCATCGAAGCCGCCGAGGCCGGCGACCCCTGTGCCCAGCTTCAGCTGGCTGAGCATTTTTCTCAGATCAAAGATGTCCCGGACGACGAAGATCGACAAAACGCGGGCTTCGCACCCGCTTCCGTTTCCGCTTACATGTGGTACTTGCTTGCGGAAAAAAAGGCAGCCCGGATGCTTGAACAAATCGAGGAAGGCAAGAAAAACATCCGCCCGACAATGTCTCCTCAAC